>JABFSU010000071.1 GCA_013140455.1 Nitrospira sp.
ATCGTTGGCGGAGAAATGTAAGAGGGTTGACGTGGACGTCGAGCCGCGGCGAGCGAAAGACCCATCAGATCATACGTTTCTCTGGGCAGAGTTTTCGGTCTAACCACATGCGCGACGTCCACACCCGTCCGATCCGGTAGCAGGGCAAGTCCTCCCTACCGCCAGATGGGAGCAGATCAACAACGCTCGTCTCAAGCAGCCCGCATGAACGAGTCTTTTCTTGGTCGGCTGCTGAGTCGGTTTCGTTCTATCAAGGGATCCAAGACCAACCCGCAATTGATGCATCGATGCACGATGGATTTGGGTGCGAGTTCCGGTCGCTGTTCCTCGATCATTAATCCTTTGCACTTTTGACAATTCATCAATGTATCCTCCTCTTGATAACTCCGAGGGCGAGTGTCTATTCAATGTTCGGGAGGAAACTTAACACCCTCAGATTAATCCCGTGTTAACAGGTAGTTAAAAGTGTCTAATCTTTGGTTGAATGTGCGCGACGATATGGCATCGTCGTCGACGTACTCTTTTTCGTTTCAACTATTTCGATTGCAGGGAGTCTTTCGCGTGAGCATCTACCAGGGCGAATCGCGAAGAGTTGATTAATCAATAATTGTTGATGTATTGTGTTTGCGATGTCCACGAAACAGCGAGTCAAAGCCACAGTCCTCTTTCATGCCTTGTCCGATGAGACTCGGCTTGAGCTTCTCAACAGGCTGAAGCAGGGAGAGCAATGTGTCTGCGAATTGACGGACGCGCTTCAGACCGGGCAGTCGAAGCTATCGTTTCATCTCAGAGTATTGAAAGAGGCAGGATTGATTCGCGACCGGCCGGAAGGGCGCTGGATGTATTACTCTCTGAATCAAGAGGGATTGGAAGACCTTGAAGACTTTGTCGGCGAACTCAAGAAAGCGATTAGGACTTCCGGTTCTTCAAAACAATGCCAGTAAGCATTTTTTTGATCTTATACATCAAGATTTATTGATGAGATAAAAGGCGACATGAAAATGACGCATACTATAGATGCTGCGGTTCCAACAGTGGCTCCATCGGAAAAAAGGCTGAACATCTTTGAGCGCTATCTGACCGTCTGGGTTAGCCTCTGCATTCTTGCTGGAGTGCTTGTCGGACAGGCGTTCCCGTCATTGGTGAGCACGTTTCGGAGTTGGGAGCTCGGGGAGGGAAGCCATATCAATTTACCGATCGCCGTCCTCATCTGGCTGATGATTATTCCCATGATGATGAAAGTCGATCTCACGGCTTTGCGAAACGTCGGTCGCCGGCCACAAGGGCTCTTCGTGACTCTTATTGTGAATTGGCTCGTAAAACCTTTTTCCATGGCCTTCTTTGCGTGGCTGTTCTTTCGGTTCCTCTTTGGCGCATGGATGACCTCTGCAGAAGCGGATCAATACATTGCTGGTTGCATTATCCTCGCTGCGGCCCCCTGTACCGCGATGGTCTTTGTCTGGAGCTATCTGACGGATGGAGACGCGGCGTATACCCTGGTCCAGGTGACCGTCAACGACCTGATCATGCTGCTGCTGTTTGCTCCGATCATCGGGTTTCTGGTGAGTGGGGCGTCTTCGTTGACGGTCCCGTTCGGTGTTCTGATGTACTCCGTGGTGGCCTTTATTGTGATTCCACTGGCGGCTGGGACGCTGATCCGGTCGTGGCTAATTGCGCGACATGGAAAAAGCTGGTTCGAACAGGGTTTTCTGCCGCGTTTTGCTCCGGTGACGATAGCGGCCTTGCTCCTGACACTCGTGTGTATCTTCGCGTTTCAAGCGGATAACATTGTGGCCAAACCATGGCATGTTGCGTTAATCGCGATCCCGATTCTCTTCCAGGTCTATATGAATGCGTCGCTGGCCTATGGGTTGATGCGATGGCTTCGGGTGCCGTATGCGGTGGCGGCGCCCGGGGCCCTCATCGGGGCAAGTAATTTCTTTGAGCTTGCTGTGGCGACGGCGATTGCCTTATTTGGGCCTGAATCGGGAGCGGCGCTGGCAACGGTCGTCGGTGTACTGGTTGAAGTGCCGGTGATGTTGTCCGTCTGCCATATCTGCAACCGTACGAGGCACTGGTTCCCGGAAGAGGCCGAAATCTGAGGGACGGTGGGTTGATTGAATGTTGGATCTCTGAAGAAAGAGGGAACGATCGTGAAACGTTTTCATATCCATATCGGGGTCGAGAAGCTCGAAGAGGCGATCTGCTTTTATAGTGCCCTGTTTGGCGTAGCTCCGGTGAAAACCAAGCCGGATTATGCGAAGTGGATGCTCGACGACCCGCGCGTCAATTTTGCAATTTCCACCCGCGCGAAAAAGAAGGGCGTGGATCATCTCGGAATTCAGGTCGAGGAGGAGAGTGAATTGAACGAGTTGCGCAGCCGTCTTGAGAGGGCGGATATGACTGTTCTAGAGGAGGGAACCACGATCTGCTGTTACGCGCGATCGGATAAGTCCTGGGTACAAGACCCGGCGGGTATTCCCTGGGAAACCTATCGGACGATGGAGGATGCCCAGTTCTTTTCAGATAGCATGGATAGCACGGAGGGTGCCTGCTGTACTCCGGACGCTCCGGCGCAGCTCATCAGTCTGAAGCCATCCGCCAGCAAGGGAGGGCGTTGAGTCTTATGCCGACAGGTCCTATCAAAGTTCTCATTCTCTGCACCGGAAACTCATGCCGCTCGATTATGGCTGAGGCCCTGCTGAATGATTTGGGGCAGGGACGGTTCCAAGCATGGAGCGCCGGGAGTTTCCCAACCGGGTACGTACACCCGAGATCTATTGAAACCCTCAAGCGCCATGGCATTGATCCCGGTCAGCCCTACAGTAAGTCCTGGAACGAGTTTGCCGCTCAACCCCTCGATCTTGTCATTACGGTCTGTGACCAGGCTGCCGGTGAGACCTGTCCCATTTTCCCAGGCAAGCCGACCAAACTTCATTGGGGCACGCCCGATCCTGCAAAGGTGCTGGGGAACGAAGCAGACACGCAAGCCGCGTTCGACCGTGCGTTCTACTTCCTCAAAGAGCGGATAGAGCAGCTGGTTGCGACCTCAGAGCGCTCAGAATAGGTCCAGGGTCCATAGCGCCTTCAGGGTTATGGATTTATTGACGCCCCCCGGCTCGCGTACCCGACAGGGTCTCATCCCGATCGCTCGACCGGTGTCGTCAATGCTGGTAGAGTTGCCACGCGCGACGATTCCCCTTTGAAATCCAACGGCACTGACGGTTCTACGATATTGTTATGTCCGGTCCAGGAATTAATCCGATGGCCACCATGGCCGATATCGCCATCGTCGGCGCCGGCGCGGCTGGCCTCGCCGCCGCGATTTTCGCCGGAGAGGCGGGCGTGCCATCCAGCCCACGATCAATCGTCATCCTTGACGGAGCCAAAACTATCGGGGCCAAGATCCTCGTTTCCGGTGGGGGCCGCTGCAACGTCACGCATGCAGTCGTGGCGCCGACCGACTTCTTCGGCAATCGCCGCATTATCAAGAACGTGCTGGCAGCATTTTCTGTCGAAGCGACGATCAAATGGTTTGCCTCGATGGGTGTTGAACTCAAGCGAGAAGACACCGGCAAGTTGTTTCCCGTCACTGATAGGTCACGAACCGTACTGAACGCGCTCGTTGAGCGCTGTCGCGAACTAGGCGTGGCTATTTGTCCAGACCATCGAGTGACCAAGATCGACCGCCTTCCTGATTCGGGAGCGGGATTTGTCGTCCACCATAGTCATGGAGCTCTGACGGCGAGTCGGGTGATTTTGGCTACCGGAGGCCGTTCGATTCCCAAGTCGGGGAGCGACGGGTTTGGTTATGAGTTGGCCCGGCAGCTGGGACACTACGTCACGCCGACGGTCCCGGCGCTTGCGCCACTCGTGCTGGATGACCGCATGTTTCACAAAAATCTCTCCGGTCTCTCGCAGGAGGTCGAACTCACCACGGTTGTAAAGGGGAAAGCGCTCGATGCCCGGAGCGGCAGCTTGCTTTGGACTCACTTCGGGATCAGCGGGCCGGTCGTGATGGATGCCAGTCGATTTTGGTGTCTGGCACAGGCGCAGGGAGAATCGGTCGAGGTCTACGGCAATTTTCTGCCTGGACAGAATCAGGAGCAGGTACGGCAGTGGTTTATGGAGCAGGCGAGAGAGCATCCCCGTCGCTCTCTCGGGAAGATACTCGCCCAGCGACTACCTCAGCGATTCACCGAATCGCTCGTTCAGCATGCCGGTTGCGATAGCCAGACGGCCATTGCGCAACTGCCGAAAAAAGATCGGGACCATCTCCTGTCTCTCCTGACGAGGTGTCCGTTTCCCATCGTGCAAGCTCGGGGGTGGAACTATGCGGAGGTGACGGCCGGCGGGGTGCCTTTGGAAGAAGTGAATTTTCGCACGATGGAATCGAAGCTGGTGCCAGGTCTCTATCTGGCTGGGGAAATCCTCGATTGTGATGGGCGTATCGGCGGCTTCAACTTTCAATGGGCTTGGGTCACGGGACATCTCGCCGGGCAGGCGGTCTGGTGGCCACAGATCTAGCAGACCGATCGTACCGATCCAAACCATCTATGCGTGACTTGGTCTGTTTGAGATTTCTGCCGGATGACACAGTTAGGGCGTGGTCTCAGCTGGAGCTGGAACCGGCAGGGATGCGTCATTCGCAGGATCGACAGGGGGCAACTGTTCTGCAACGGGGGCAGGTTCTGCGTGTTCCATGGAGGATGGCGTAGAGGATTCCGCTTGAGGCGGAAGGAGTTCTTGCACCGGAGTTTGTTTGGCTGGTTTCGTCGTTGGAACGAGAGTCTTCGCCTGTCGCGCCCTGAGAGCAGTCTTCGCAATTTTGCCTTCCAACTTCTCAAGAAGCGCCGTGAGATTGGAGTCACGGTGGATTCGCGCTCTTGCCCGCTTCAGATGCGGGACGGCATCCATGTGACGTCCCTTGTCTATCAGCAGTTCGGCGAGCGCCAGATGCGGGAACGGGTCATCCGGTACGACCTGAGTCACCCCTTCAAGGAATTGGAGCGTGAGGGATGGATGTCGGAGCCCCCAATAGGCTTGCGTGAGATTCAAAAGGGCAGTTGGATTGCGCGGTGCCAATGCGACGGCTTGCTTGAAAGCCTTGACGGAGACCTCGATCCCGCCATTCTTTTCCTGTTGAACACCGAGGTTGTTCCACAGAGCCGCCACGTATGCTTTGTCACGGGGCGTGCCGATCTGCTTCTTACTGCGCGCACGCAGTGCCGACTCTGCTTCAGCGTATTCGTTTCGATCAAGGGTGTCCCTAAGTTTCTGATGAGAAGGGCTCGGAGCCTCGCCGAATTCGATGAGCCGGGTTCGAGGAATGTCGAGCGGCGGAGCCGGTTCGACCAACGCCGGAGGGAAATTGGGCGTGGCATCGATATTCGTCGCGGGTAAGGATGCGGGTGTGGGCACCGGCGTCGTCGGGGGCTGTGTCCAGATGTGGTAGAAGACAAACGCTCCTAACAGCACGCCCAGGATCCGCAGTGTGGATGAAATATCGCGACGGTACACAAGCCCTCCTAACACTTCTACGATATTTGCACGGGGTATGAAATCGTCCAAGAATATTTACGATTGTTGATATTCCCACCAAGGGAGGACGAGGGAGGTTGCCGGACGCGATACGGAGGGGCGGAGGTCTGAGAGTGGAACGGGTGCGGAACTTGGCATTCAGCTTGACTGACGACTAAACACATTTATAGTGAGTTGCGAGAGCCTGTGCCTGTTGCCGAAGGTCTTCGGGGCAGTTGTGATGGGTCGAACGCAGCAAGACTTGCACGGGTAGTTCTCGTCCATGTGGTCTCGCACTGTAGGGAAGGGATCGTTTCGGATGGCTCGTCAACTCACCTGTCCACAATGCCAGAAGGATACGGTCTTGCGGTCACGCCCGCAGTCGCCGCGGGAACATGTCGCGTCATGGATTTGGATTTCGCCTTTTCACTGTCAGGAATGCAGCTATCGGTTTCTGGCGTGCCGGATCGGGCTTGTGGAGCCAAAGCATGCCATCGACCGCCGCGAGCATCTCCGGATTCCGGTACGGTTGTTTCTCTCCTTTTCAGGGGGCAAGGTTCGGGGCGAAGGGATTGTGATGGATCTGTCGATGGGCGGCTGTATCATCAAGAGTGACGCACAGGTCCACGTCGACGATATCTTCTATCTCGAAATTGCGATCTCGGATCAGGAATCTCCGATCGAAGTGGCGGCGATGGTCCGATCGATCAGTTCCCGCGGCATTGCCTTCAAGTTTCTGCGGAAGGCCCAAGACAACAAGCAGCTGCTCGCATTCATTCAATCCAACGCCGGGGCGACCTCAACGGTTCTCTCCAAAGCGGTGGCCTCTTCGGTCGCCCGCTAACGAATCTCTCCTGCGCACAAGTATTCAACGGAAGTGTGAGACTGGAAGTGCCTGCTCTAGGTCGGCGTTTCCCAGGCTGACGGGAGCGGGTGTTCGTCGATCAACCGGTTGTGCTCGGTGAGATCGTAAGGCTCGACGGTCAGGTCGCCTCGATCCATCGGTTCCCCGCACATCGGCGAGCAGAGAAAATCGACAAGGGCCTGGGCCTTCATCTCCGTGGAGAACCGACACAGGCCATATTCCGGCATTCCTGAGGAAGGGTGCCAGAAGGCCAACTCGATCGCACTGCCTTGATAGATGCCCAGCGAGCGGTGACGCACTTGAAACCCGCCCGGTAGATGAGACGACGACTCCAGCGACATCGAGACCTCTTGACTCACATATCTTAATGACTATTGCCATGGTAGCATGATCTCCAGACCGGACTACAGTCCGGACTGAGCCGGGAAAAGGAGGAGTCTATGAGACGTGCGCCTGTGATGAATCTGGCCGTCGGCCTCGTGATCCTGTTCGCAGGATTGATGTCGGGCTGCGGCTATAACGATCTCCAGGGATTGGACGAAGATACCAAAGCGGCTTGGAGCGAGGTCATCAATCAGTATCAACGCCGAGCCGATCTGATTCCCAACTTGGTCGCGACGGTGAAGGGCTATGCCGAGCATGAAAAGGAGACGCTTGAAGGTGTCGTGAAGGCGCGGGCCCAAGCAACCGGTATCCAGGTCACACCTGAGACCTTGAAGGATCCGGCCGCCTTCGAACAGTTCCAGAAGGCCCAGGCCGGACTCACCACAGCGCTGGGACGGCTCATTGCAATCGCCGAGAACTATCCGAACTTGAAAGCCGATCAAAGTTTCCGGGATTTGCAGAGTCAACTGGAGGGGACGGAGAACCGCATTGCCGTCGCGCGCAAGCGCTATATCGACCGGGTGGCGGAGTACAACAAAATGGTCCGCTTTTTCCCGACCAACTTGACGGCGAAGTTCCTTCTCCACATGGATGAGAAGCCGAATTTCACTGTGGCGGACGAAAAGGCCGTGGCCAAGCCGCCAGAGGTGAAGTTTAACTGAACCCGATCAAAGCGATGAATCTCATCAACATGAGCCGTGTCTGGCGCAAGCCGGCGCGGCTCTTTGTCTTTCTTGCGATGTTCCTGAGCCCGGGGCTGGCCTGGTCGCTCGAGGTGCCGCCGCTGACCGGGCGCGTGATGGACTTGGCGCATATCTTATCGGCAAGCGAAGCAGATCAACTGACGGCTGATCTCCAGGCACACGAGACGACCACCGGCAATCAAGTCGTCGTGCTTACGCTTCTGTCGCTCGAAGGCGAACCGCTCGAACCCTTTGCCCACCGCGTCGCCACCACGTGGAAACTCGGCCAGAAGGGAACGGACAACGGCGCGTTGCTGTTGGTGGCATGGAAGGAGCGCAAAGTCCGGATCGAAGTGGGCTACGGACTTGAGGGAACTTTGACTGACGCCAAGTCGGCACAGATCATTCGCAATGAGATCGTCCCGCGTTTTCGTGCTGGGGATATGCCTGGGGGGATTGCTGCTGGAGCAGGTGCTATTTTGAAAACCATCGAAGGCACCTATCAGGCGCCGGAGAGGCCGCCGGTTCCTGTCAGCGGCGGTGACACTGTTGGCCAGATTCTCATGGCCCTGATCGTCGGAGTCGTCTTCGGTCTAGCCCTGTCGAATGTGAATCGTCTGATCGGCGCGTTGGCAGGCACAGGTCTGTCATTGTGGCTGGCTCCCTGGCTGATTCCGGCCATCGTGACCGGCCTGGTTACGCTGTTGCTCGTCATGTTTTTAGGGACCGCGATGGGAGGCCGTCAGGGCCGTAGCTTTGACGACTGGACCTCCTACAGCAGCCGGGGCGGTGGCTGGGGCGGCGGTTCGTTCGGCGATAGTGGTGGCGGAGGATTCAGCGGCGGAGGTGGAGATTTCGGAGGGGGAGGCGCGAGTGGCGACTGGTAAAGAGGCAGCGCTGTCGGAAACAGATCGAGAGCGAATCCGGCAGGCGGTTCATGCAGCTGAACAGCAGACCAAGGCTGAAATTGTGCCGATGCTCGTCGCGCGATCCGGCCTCTATCGCGACGCCCAGCATTGGGCGGGGCTGATCGCCGCGCTCACAACCTTGGCAGCGTTGCTGACGATCGAAGCCTCGTGGCTTCCCTGGGGATGGCATGCCTCGAATGCCGCCTGGCTGGTCCTCGCCATCATGCTCGCCTATGTGGGCGGGAGTTGGATCGGGACCTGGCCGCCGGTCATTCGACTGCTGACCTCGCCGACTCGTCTGCGGCACAAAGTCGCGCTTAGAGCCGAACGCGCCTTTGCTCAACATGCGATCTCACAGACGCGGGAGCGCACCGGTGTGCTGATCATGCTGTCAATCCTGGAGCGGCAGATTTATGTGTTGCCGGATCGTTCGTTAGCGGGGCTGGTGTCGGCAGAACAGTGGAAGCAGGTGGTGCAAGCAGCGGTGGAGCGGTTACAGGATGGGAGAATCGCTGAGGGATTGTCCTGTGCGATAGCCGCCTGTGGGGTTGTCATGGCCGAGGTGTGTCCAGGGCGTCCCGGCGACAACCCGAACGAGTTGCCGGATCAGGTCATCAGCGAATCATAATTCGTTCCTCAATGGACGCCCCGCCGTTGTTCCGCTAGAATCCGCCTCCATGTCCGAATCGAGCGCACCCGCGACTTCCGCACAATCTGCCTCAAGCGATCAACGTTCGGTGGTGAAAGCCGCCGGCATCATCGGCATCGGTACCTTTGCCAGTCGGATTCTCGGATTTATCCGGGACATGGTCATGGCCAGCCTCTTCGGTGCGACGGCGGCGGCGGATGCCTTTTATGTCGCCTTCCGGGTTCCCAGTCTGTTGCGTGAGCTGTTCGCCGAAGGCTCCATGTCGGCGGCCTTCATTCCCGTTTTCACCGAATATCACCAAGAGAAAACCAAACGCGAGGCGTGGGAACTGGCCAGCGCCGTCTTCACGACGCTTCTGACGATCGTCACGGGGACGGTGCTCATCGGCATTGCTGTAACCCCTATCATTGTCTGGTATCTCGCGCCGGGTTTTCATGACGATCCGGCCAAGCTCACGTTGGCCATTGTCCTCTCACGCGTGATGTTTCCCTATCTACTGTTTATCAGCCTTGCTGCGCTGGCCATGGGGATCCTGAATTCGCTGCGGGCTTTCGCGGCTCCCGCGTTCTCGCCGCTGTTTCTGAATGTGTTCATGATCGGGTGTGCGCTCTTTCTGTCGCCGCAGCTGCCGGAGCCGATTATCGGCGTGGCCATTGGCGTGGTCGCGGGTGGGGCGGCGCAGTTTGCGATGCAGCTTCCGGGATTGGTTCGCCGGGGGGTTCTGTTCGGCTGGCGATTCGAGCCGGGACATCCGGGTGTCAGGCGGATTGGCCGTTTGATGGTGCCCTCGCTGCTGGGTCTGTCGGTGACGCAAATCAATCTGACCGTGAGCACCATTCTCGCCTCGTTCTATGTGGGTGGACCCACCTATCTGTTTTATGGGATGCGGCTGATCCAGTTTCCACTCGGCATTTTTGGCGTGGCCCTGGCGACGGCTATTCTTCCGACCCTCTCCGCCCAGGCGGCGCGTGGTGCGATGGACGAATTACGGACGACGTTCGGATTTGGACTGCGGATGATTCTCTTCATTATCCTTCCGGCGATGGCCGGCTTGATTCTTTTACGCACTCCGATCGTGCAACTGTTTTTCGAGCATGGGACGTTCACGGCCCATGATACGGCGGAGACGGCACTGGCCGTGTTGTGTTATGCCGTCGGACTCTGGGCATTTGGCGGGGTGCGAATCATTGTGGCAGCATTTTATTCCATGCAGGATACGAAGCTTCCTGCGGTTTCTGCTGCGGTTGCCGTGGCGGCGAACATCCTGCTCTCGCTGGCGCTGATGCCGATGCTTGGCGCGGCCGGCTTGGCTCTGGCGACGGCACTCGCGGCCATGATCAACGGGAGCATTCTGATCATCGTTTTGAACCGCCGGCTGGGCGGCGTGGAGTGGGGATCTGTGGGGCGATCGTTCCTCAGAGTTGTGCTGGCCTGTCTTCCGTTGATCGCGACATGTTTCTGGGCCGCGAGTGCCTCGCTCTGGACCCACCCTGGTGAGTGGATCGAGAAAGCGGTGTTGCTGGCCGTTGCGATCGGATTCAGTGTGGGTGGCTATCTGGGGGTTCATGTGCTGTTGAAATCCGACGAATTGGATGTGGTGTGGGGCATGGTCCGAAGAAAACTCGGTCGAGTGGCCGGCCGGTAAGGATGCGTATGCGACGAGCAACCTTGTTCGAGTCATCCTGGGGTTGGATGGGGATTACCGAAACCGGCAAAGGGGTTGCTGGCATCGCGTTGCCGCAGACATCGAAACAGAGGACGATCGCCGTTCTCCGCGAGCAGGCTCCCGATCCTCTCGTCATGGAACGGTCTCCACAGCTGGAGCAGGCGCAGGCGCAATTGCTCGACTATCTTGCGGGCAAGAGGCACACCTTCGACATTCCTTTGGATCTTTCACGGGGCACCGCATTTCAACGACAGGTGTGGCGGGCACTCTTGCGGGTCCCCTACGGCAAGCTCCGGTCCTATCAATGGGTCGCGTTGCGCGTCGGGGGCCGGCAGTATGCCCGTGCAGTCGGCAACGCGGTGGGAGCCAACCCTTTGCCTATTATCGTTCCGTGTCATCGGATTGTGGCCCACGACGCGACGTTGGGTGGGTTCTCCGGCGGGTTGCCTACCAAGCGCAAGCTCCTGACCCTTGAAGGAACGCTGGTTCAGCTGCAGCGGGGACGGATCTGATCGATGAAGGCGATCCTGCAGCGGGTCACCAGTGCGTCGGTTGAGGTGGACGGGACGGTGGTCGGGCAGATCGGAACGGGACTGCTGGTGTTCGTGGGAGTGGCTAAAGGCGATGGAGAAGCGGACTGCCGCTATCTTGTTGAGAAGCTCCGTACGTTCCGGATTTTCTCAGACGAGCAGGGGAAAATGAATCGGTCGCTGATGGATGTTGGTGGCGCGGTCCTGCTTGTCTCGCAATTTACGTTGCTGGGCCGCACGACGAACGGCCGCCGTCCCAGCTTCGACGATGCGGCGCCTCCGGACGAAGCGAGGGGCCTGTATGAACAGATGGCCGCCGATCTGCGAGCGACGGGAACTTCGGTGGAAACCGGACGGTTTGCAGCGCACATGCGGGTGGCATTGGTGAATGACGGGCCGGTGACCTTCACGCTGGATAGCCGTGAGAAGCCCTCTTGATGACGGACACTCAAGTCTGTTAAAGCGAAACCGATAGAACAGACAGAACGCGATCCAGGCAACGACAACTCTGCTATACTGAACTTATGCGTCTTTAGATTACTCAATGAGGTGGAGATGGGGACGGCGGTTCCTCCACAACATCCTCTCCGACAGCTCTTCGGAGCGCTGACTGAGCGGAGCTTCACCGAACGCCTCGGATGGCCCGACATCAACGTGGCCGGGTACGTGTCCAATCTCCTCGTCGATTTCACGCATACTGATAATCTGTATAAAATTCGCACCAGCCAGGATCAGCCGGTTGACACGGTGGTGGATCTGTTATTTGAGTCCGAAGTGATGCTGGATGCCCAATCCTTCGAACGCGAGCGGGAGGTGCATCGGCACATCGGGGACTTTACCCTATTTATGGCCGGGCTGTTTCCGGAATATTTGCGGCGGCTGAAAACGGCCGGGTTGATCTATCACAAGGATTTTCTCGTGGACTATATGAGAACCGGCAAGCGCTCGTACGGCATCGTAGCCGAATTCGGCGATCACGGGGCCGAGATCGACCCGCCCTTGTTCCGGAAACTCTCCGATAATTTTGAGCTCTGCGTCACCGGGCTGGGGTTTGTCCGGTCCGATCTCGATCGCATGAGTGATCCCACCTACCAGCGCGTGAAGGGCCTGCTGCTCAATTGAAACCGTCCCGTCCCGTGCTCCTTGTCCATGGAGGTGCCGGTCTTCGTCGCATGACCGCGGCTCAGGCCGGCTGTCTCACCGCAGCGTTGGAAATCGGCTACCATCTTTTAGATCGCGGCGCCCCGGCGCTCACGGTGGTGGAGCAGGTCATTTGCCTCCTGGAACAGAGCGGGCTGTTCAATGCGGGACGCGGTGCGCATGTGCAACTCGACGGAGTGCGGCGCATGGATGCGTCTATTATGGAAGGGCAGGATCTGCAGGCCGGGGCCGTGGCGTCGATCGAAGGGATTGTTCATCCTATTTCAGCCGCTCGACTGGTGATGGAGCAGACGACGCACGTCATGCTTGTCGGGAAGCCTGCGTCGGTCTTTGCCCGGCATGGTAAGTTGGAGCGGCAGCCGATTCGGCCTTCAGGTCACGCCTTACGCAAGGCGACGATGACGAAGGCCTGGTCTCCGAAAACGTTGGAGCTCTACCGGACGATGATGTCGAGTGGGCCGGCGTTGCGGAAGCGCGCCGGGAAGGAGACCGTCGGCGCAGTGGCACTTGATCGAACCGGGACGGTCGCGGCCGGTGCGTCTACCGGTGGCATCGATGTGATGCTGCCGGGGCGTGTCGGCGACACGCCGATGATCGGTTGCGGGGTCTATGCTGACAATGAGAGCGGCGCCGTATCCATGACCGGGTTGGGTGAAGGGATTATCCGAATCGCGGTGGCGAAAGAAATCTGCGATCGCCTGGAGCAAGGTGAGCGCCCGGCTTCAGCGGCGACCTATGTTTTGCAGAAATTGGTTCGACGAATCAGCGGCGCCGCCGGCTCTCTCGTGCTGGCTCCGAACGGGCGATTCGCCATCACCCATGTCACTCCGCGCATGGCCGCCGGCTGGTGGGATGGGAAGGGACAGCCCACAGTACGGGATTGCTTCCGATGAGCCGCAGCCTCTTTCACCTCGCATTTCCCGTTCACGATCTGGTTGCCACAAAACAGTTCTATGTCGAGGGACTGGGCTGCACGCTCGGGCGCGAGTCGGCGAACGCCATCACCTTGGGGTTGGCCGGGAACCAGCTGATCGGGCATCGTGAGCCGGACGAGGCTCCGGTACAGCGAGGGATCTATCCGCGTCATTTTGGACTGGTCTTCCTCGAACAATCAGACTGGGAGGCCGTGGCCGAACGAGTCCGACAGCATGGCCTGTCGTTCTATCAACAGCCTCGCGTGCGATTTCCCGGCACGCGCATCGAGCATCGTACGTTCTTTCTTGAAGATCCGTCTCGGAATTTGCTCGAATTCAAACATTACACCCATGAGTCGGCGATTTTCGGTGAGCGAGATGTCACCGCCGTCGGCGATTCCGAGTAAAGACAGTCTTTACCGGACCTGTCTCAGCCTCGCGTCAGTGCGCCGGGGGAGAGGTGGGAATCCTGTTCATGCTTTTCAGAATCCGCTGATGCCGCTTGCTCAAGAATGCCGTCTTGCGGAGTGGATCGTAGCGGCGCGGGGATGGCAGAATGGCGGCCAGCCAGGCCGCCTCCTCAGCGGTGAGGTCTTGGGCAGATTTCCCAAAGTGATGGCGCGCCGCCGCTTCAGCGCCATACACGCCGTTTCCCCATTCTGCGACATTGAGATACAGTTCGAGAATCCGCTCCTTGGTCAGATGGTGTTCCAGTGACCGTGTAATCAGAGCCTCGCGGGCCTTCCGTAGGAGTGAGCGCTCGGTCGACAGATACAGGTTCTTCGCAAGTTGCTGCGTGATCGTACTGCCTCCCCGTTTCAGTTCTCCGGCTTCGAGGTTGTGGATTGCGGCATCCTTGATCCCTTCCCAGTCAAATCCTTCATGAATGAAGAACGACGCATCTTCCGCCGCGATGGCCGCATGTTGCAGATGGCGGGACATGCGTGAGAGTGGGACCCAGGTCCATTGTCGCGGGACCGGGTGTCGGTGGCTTTGCGCAAGAGCCTGTCGATGTTCCATCAACGCGGTCGGGCCTGGGTTGGTCTTGGCGAGGAGCGCCACATCCGGTAACGTCAACAGCCAGGTCAAGGCGAGGAGGCCCAGTGGGATTCCGAGGAGTAAGGCCGTCCAGAGCAGCACCCGGGCGACGGTCCGTTGTTTCTTGGCCTTAGGCATAAGAAGGGGGTGTTACTCGCCCGTCATTCTGCTACTGTGTAGAAGTTAACGATGGTTGAGTCACGGGGTTGCGTCATCACTATGAAAATTCTTTCATCTGAGTTTATCAAAAGTTGCGCGTCGGCAGAACAATTTCCTCAGGGGGAGTTGCCGGAGATTGCCGTTGCAGGGCGATCGAATGTCGGGAAGTCCTCGCTGATTAATTCACTGCTCCATAGAAGGGGGCTTGCCAAAGTCAGTCGAACACCCGGTAAGACGAGGGCGGTGAACCTTTTTCAGATTGCCACCTCAGACCCGGGGCTGGCGAAATTTTATCTGGTGGATCTTCCGGGCTATGGATTTGCGAAGGTCTCGAAGTCCATTCGCGCGGAATGGGGGCCTCTGATCGAATCCTATGTGGCAGAGCAGCCCTCATTGATCACGGTCGTCTTGTTAGTGGAATGCCGGGTCGTCACGGAACAGGATCGCCAGACGGTGGCGTGGTTGCAATCGATCGGACGTGACCCGGTCATTGTGGCGACCAAGGTCGATAAGCTCAAGCCGAGTGAACGGGTCCGGACGCTTCGTCAAACCCATCGGGATCTCGGATTGCCGGAAGGGCAGCAGCTCATTCCCTATTCAGTGGTCACCGGGGAGGGGCGGGATCATCTCTGGGGGGTCTTACGGGATCTCGTCAAAACTTAATTTCGATGTAGGCCTTGTTCTTCAAGTCGACCAGCCAGGTTTGAAAAACGTCTTCGCTCTTTTGCTGAAACACCAGCGACTGGATTTCGAATTTTACTTCATCAAATGGACGAAACTGTTTCGGCGTCCGCTCATCGACGCGGACGATATGATAGCCCTCGGAGGTTTCGACGATCTCGGAGATCCCGCCCGGCACCAGCGGTGCGATCGCGCGCTCAATGGCGGGCAGAAGTTCTCCCTGCCTGACCAGCCCGAGCCGGCCGCCGCGCGATGCGTTCGGCCCATCTGAATAGCGCAAGGCGGCATCCTCAAACTTTTCCCCCCGCTTCAATTCCGTCATCACGATCCGGGCTTTTTCCAACGCTTCCGCGGTCCCGTCGGCCGAGCGGGGCTGAATCAAGATCTGACTCAGCGTGTATTCCTCCGGAAGCGCGAAGCGCGTCTGGTGCTCCTTGTAATACCGTTTCATTTCCGCTTCCCCGACCATGACGCCGCTCCGCACTTCCCGGTCGACGACTTTGAGAAGAGTGAGCTGATCGCGTACGTTTCTCAGGCTGAGCGGGTCCTTCTCATTGACCTTCTCGCCCTGTTGCTTCATCTGCTGGATGGCTTGCTTCACTTCCTGATCCGAGACATCCACGCTTTTGGCTTTGGCTTCTTGCAGTTGCAGTCGTCGCTCGATCATTTTCGTCAGCGCCATGTATTCGGCTGTTCTCAGTCGCTGGCCCAATTCCTCGCCGCGATATTGCTGGCGAATTCGTTCTTGTTCGGGGGCCAGCTCGTGTCTGACGTCGGATTGCATGATGAGGTCGGTATTCACCACCGCCACAATTCGATCCTCCAGCTGAGTGGCAGAGAAGGCCGAAGGGGCTGGTCTGAACCAGAGCAGAGAGATCAGCAGTCCGAACGCGACAGAGACGATTGTGCGGGAAACCGGATTGAGATGCACGGGCACGATGCTCCTGGTGAGTGCGGGGCAGACCAGCGGATTGTACACGAAATGAAGGGGTCTTGAGGAGAAGGACGCGTGAGCCCTACGGTTTTCCGGTGTCTTCGGTAATGTAGCGTGACGCATCCGCCAGGCGGACCGTTGCCTTGGTTCGGATATCCGCAATTACTTCTTCGAACTGTTTTCGGCGTTTGTCCGCCAGCAACTCTTGACGCAGCCGCTCCCGGGTGGCGAGATCCGCCTGGATGGTCTCTTTTTCCAGCGGACTGACCTTGACGAGGTAGTAGCCCGCGTCGGTCTTGATGGGTTCACTGATCACGCCGTGCCTGAGGGTCTGGACGATGGCATCGACGTCGGGATTGAGGAGGCCTTTCCGATAGGGGCCGAGGTCGCCGCCTTTGGATTTGGTCTTATCATCGATGGAATACCGCTGGGCGAACTTGGCGAAATCGCCGCCGGCATCGATCTGCTTCTTCAAATCCTTGGCCGCCGGATAATTATTCAGCAACATCTGAGAGACTTGGACTTTGAGCGGAGCCAGCAGCTGGTGGGCGTGCTTTTCGTAGTAGGCATCCAACTCGGCCTGGGAGAGCTCGACTTTTGCCCGGAGACGATCTTTCAGGAGTTCGTCCAGCACAAGCT
>JABFSU010000091.1 GCA_013140455.1 Nitrospira sp.
TTCAGCGAACGCTTGATCAGGTAGCAGAACTCGGCCATCCGGCGCGCGGCGTTGACGCCTGCCACGCCGCCCTGAATGACCACATAGGTATCTTTGTTTGCCAGGATACTCATCGGGATCTCCTCTTTAGTGCTGAGTACAGTGCTCAGTGCTGAGTGGGGAAGAGCAGTTCTTGCTGCTCAGCACTCAGGACTCAGCACTCGGTTCTATTTCTGGAGCGCCTTATCGACAATGTCGGTGAGCGGCGTGTTGCGATCGAAGACGCTGATGTCGAACCCTTCGTCCTTGAGCGCACGCATCGCGTCGAGGCCTTCCTTCTCTCGCGGGCCTCCGCGACGCACCCAGATTTTCACACCCTTGAGCTTGCCTTCCGACTTGGCCTTTCGGAATCCGTTGATGATGCCGCCAAATGTTTTCACCACGTCGGTGAAATTGGCAATCGCGCCGCCGACAATGATGTTCTTGATTCCGGGCAAGGAGCAGACTTTCTCCGTCAGCACTTCAACCGCCCAATCGGGCGGATCGCCGGAGTATTCGGCATAGTTCGCCAACTTGCCACCGCGCGCCACGACGGCATCGGAATAATAGACGCTGGCGCCGCCGCCTGCAGGGAGCATCGCCGTATCGCCACCGGGAATTTCGATGAACTTGACCGAGCCCTTGATCTTGCTGTCGACCGCCATGACCTCCTCCTCCTGCTTGGAGTAGGCCCGGCCGAATTCTGCCGCAAACGCAAAGTTCCAATCCGGATGGCGGAACTTGGCGTCGCCGTCGAGCAAAGTCACGGCATCCAGCGCCACCAGCTCGCCGTCGCTCGCGCGAGTCACGACGGGGTTCACTTCCAGGTACTGCGCATCTTCACTATCGAAGCAGCCAAACATTTTCCCGGCGAAATCGGCCATTTTTTTGATCAACGGACCGGTAAATCCCGCCTCTTTCGAGAGTTTTTCCAGCGCGTCGGCGGAAGGGGCCTGTCCGATCTCGAGGCAGAGTCGCTTGACCCGTTCCCAATTCGACTCGACCTCGATCCCGCCGCAATTGGCCACGAGAATTTCACTGCCTTCGCGCGTCGACTTCACCGCACAATAATATTCTTCTTTGTGAGGAATCATTTCTGACACGATGACCTGCGTCACCGTGATGCTCCCGACTTGGCGGCCGATCATTTCCTTGGTCGCGGCTTCCGCTGCCTTGAAATCCAGATCGACTTTGACCAAGCCAAGCTTAAACCGCGACCCAAGGGCCTCGTGGGCCTTGGCAACAAGCTTGGATTTCTTCAGCCATTCATTCGCTTGCCCCAGCTTCGTCAACTCGTCAACGGATGTGACGACGACGTAATTGGGGACATTGATCCCCCACTTCTTCATCAGCCCCATTCCGGGACCTTCAAGCACCTTGGCCATGACGACACTCCTTCAGCGTAGTGGAAACCAGCGATAAGGGAGCCGGATTGTAGCGAAATCACGGGGATGACTCAATACACCAGAGGTACTAACTTGGGAAGGCTCAAAAGGCCTAGTCCGCCGGCTTGACCAGGAAGAGCAATCACTATCTAACATATTGAACTAATAGGATATATCTTCTTAATACCACGGCAGCACTGGACTCAATACGTACTTAATCTCAGGAACAATCTCAACGCCGCGTCCGAATCTTCTGACACGTGGTACAAATAAATGAACTCCGCTCGCTTTGTACCCGCCGGATCAGGGTTCCACATTTTCTCGGACAAGGGAGCCCCTCCTTGCCGTACACAAGATGGCGTTGCTTGTAGGTCCCTTCGGAACCGTCCGGGGCAAAAAAATCCTTCACGCTGGATCCGCCGCACTCAATGGCCTGGCGCAGGATTGATTGCATCTCATGGTAGAGACGGCCTACGGCAGACGGTGCGAGTCGGCAGGCAATCACATCCGGATGCAAACCGGCTCGAAACAGTGCTTCATTCGCATAAATATTTCCAATACCCGCAATCACTTGCTGATGCATGAGCAGCGCCTTCAAACGACGGCGGCACCGGCCGAGCAGCCGGGTAAACTCCTCGCAGGTGACGTGAAGCGGATCACATCCAAACCGCCTAGCACGATAGCGATCGAGCCCCGCACGATCCAGCAAAGAGAGACGGCCGAACCGGCGCGGGTTCCAATAGCGCAATGAACCGGTCGACGTAGAATCGAATTGCATCGTGTAGTGCACATGCTGAGGAAACTTGATCGACACGGCCGGGAACAACAGCAGTCCGGTCATCCCGAGTTCTGCCACGAGATAGCGTCTGTCCCCCGCTTTCTCAAATTCGATCGCAACGCTCTTCCCGTATCGATCGACCGCCGTCACCCTACTCCCGGGATACCACCAATCCGTATCGCCGCCTTCGCGAACGATGTCGGACCTCCCGACGAGTACACCGGTAACCTGCGCTCCAATCAAGCGCGCGCGAAGTTGACGAGCCGCGACTTCGGCTTCGGGAAGTTCAGGCATAGGGCTCTTTACGCGATGAACAGAAATGACGCATCGATGCGAATCATTACGCCATGCGAACAGGGGGAAACGCAATATTGGAGATGCCTACAGTAGCCTGGCTACAAGGCACGCGGAGCAGAAGTGGATCCGGCTTTCTGACTCGCCCGATCGGCACGCAGCTTTATGACCTCCTCAATGGTCTCCTGCAACTGGGGAAGCGGCATCGCTCCAGGCCGACGGGCTTTGACAAACGCCACGGCCTCTTCATAGGGCAGTCCTTGGTGGCAGCAAAAATATGCGATCAGGACGGACGCAGACCGCCCCATCCCGGCACGGCAACAGACCAACGTTCTGGTTCCTGAGGCACGCGCTTCGAGCCAAGCCACCGCGCGAGCAAGCCGCGCAGGGTCTACTGCTGAAAACTCTTTGAAGGGAATATACTCGTAGTCCAGCCAGACGGGAGGCTCAACCCTAAACTCTTCCGCCACCAACAACAGTCCGGTAATCCCCGGCATGGGGTTCCGAGCTTCGTCGATATTGCCTAGTATCAAGGCTTCAGAAATCACATGCATGGCAATCTACGTATAGGATTGCGTGGAATGGGTCAAGCGAATCACGACTGATCGGCTTGGCCGTTGCAGTCTGCTGAAGCCTCTCGCTATACTTGCCTGTCCGTTTACGACGAAAAGGGGAACTGAATGCCTTCGCTCTCGCCGGAAGAAGTTGAACAGAGACTGACGTCTGTCCATTGCGCCATTTGCAAGGGGGACAGGTTCGGAATCGACCGCCGCTTCATGCAGCCGGATGGTGAATGGCGGGGCGTCTGCATGAAATGTCGATACAGCTTTCCGGTCTACACTGACATGGAGTTTTACCAGCGCACCCAGCCGGATATCCCCTATCGCCTCAAAGAAATCGCCTGCCAGGCCTGCCAGCACCGCGGAGTCACATTGGATTTTCGTATTACCATGTCGGTTCGAGAAGCGATCTACTTTGTGACCTGCCTCGGCTGCAACACGAAATTCCCCGAGCAATCGTCGCTTGAAGCCTTCGAATAACTCCCTTTTAGCCAGCCTTCGGGTGTATACTGAGAACATGGACGATAAGAAAAAACAACCCGACCCCGAACCGGCGCCGAAAGCCCGCAAAGAAATCCCTCTCATCTCCGTACCCAACGACCGCGATATGATCGCCGCCGAAATGGCGGAGATGTTCGACGAGGATCGCGTCAGCCATCAGCACGGCAGTTCTGAGCCGGAAGCAGATTAACGCCACCTTCAGGCCGATCGAATTATCTCCACGATCCCATCGCGCTCGATTCGTCCCACTGCCGACACTTTCCCTTCCCGCTCTTTCCGAACGACTCTCTCAATCTGCACGATAGCACCACGATGCCAGTCATCAAACGGTGCATTTGAGTCAGACTTTAAGCGATCCAGCCGTCCGATTTCAGACCGTCCTAGCTCGTTACAGAGCCAGGCCCGCTTCTCGCCTTTCAATTCGCGCAGCTCACTCACCACACGGTAGATATCGGGCCTGCAATCCACGATGGTTCGTCCATCTTTTCGGAGCAACAGATACGAAAACTTCAAGGCGTCTTTGATGAACCCAACCGCTTCGTCGATCTGTTGAATCCCTGCCGGCGGCTCCCATGCCCGCTCTTCATGACACCAATCGAACGGATTCACCAGTGCCGGACAGCGGTTCTCATGGAGGCACGGGCTATAGATCGTGCCCCGCTTCTCCTGAATTAATCGATCCCGTAACTGATGCAGGGTCCTCGATGCGTCGCGCAAAGCCGGCTCGATGATCATCAGTGTGCCGGTCGGTGCTAACTTCGCCAGAAATTGCGTCACGAGTTCTACTTTTGCCTGCGCGGGATCGGCGGTTCGAGAAAAGAGTTCGTTCAGGCAATTCGCCGCGATGATCAAATCATAAGGAATTTGCTCTTCAACCTGGCTGAGCCACGCCCCCTTCAGCGAACGCTCCAGATTCCCCTCATGGGTGATCAGTCGTCCACCTGTGGCTCCAGATTCCCGGCTGTAGATGGCCCAGAGCTGTCTGGCTTGTTTGAGAGCCTCGGTAGAGACATCGATCGCCACAACGCTGAGATCACTGACTCGGTCTGGCCGATGCTGATGGAACCAATCAAGTACGGCCAACGCCCCTACACCCGGTCCCGATCCCACATCAAGAATGCGGATCGAACGGCCAGAGGCTTGGTCCGGCCAGCCTTGCGGCATCTCGTCGAGCAGCACCTGAATCTTGGACAGGTTTACCGGCAGAAAGTATTTGAGATAGGCTGCTGCATGGGCCGGATGATCGAGGTAGTCGGATTTCAGTGAGGCACGATCTTTCGTAAAAAGCCGTGAGAGATCGGCTACGGCTTCCGCAATGCGACCCATGCCACCGCGTGTTGAGCTGGTGGCTACCTGCTCGATCGACTTGAGCAATATCGGGGAGAGTCTGGCGACTGCCTGGCGTTGGTTGAAGGCCATATCGGCGTAGTGTATGCTCACTTCCCGAGGAGAACAATCATGAGTAACCCACTTTTGCAGGCCTACCTAGAAGTCGAGATGGCCATGGAGCGCTTTACATTGGTGCTGCATGACCATGTCGATCACCTTCGTAATACAGAGCCGCCAGGCTCCGATAAACTGCATCGCATGAGCAACGGAACCAAAGCCATGCGCGACAGCGCGTCGATCTACCTATCTTATGCGAAATACGTCGCTCACGGGATGCCCGCCAGCGAGGAGCTGATCGAAGACGATTTACAGGGATAACAGACGCCGCGTTGCGCGTTGATTAAGCGCGCCATCCGTTCCCAAGAAAACGAAAGGCCCGCCAGGGATCACCCGGCGGGCCTTTTCGCTGTTTCCTGTCAGCGTCGATTAAATGCTGCGCATGAAATGGGACACGTCGTCTTGATTGACGGCCCCGCCCATGACTGAAGACATCGCGACGTTGGTGGATTTCTTGCCGGTGAGCCCGGACTCCACTTCGTCCACAATTAATTCAACCGGCATGGACTGACCGCCATAGACTCGCGGTCCACCGATGATCTTGGCATTGGAATAACCATAAATCGCCGTCGCCACTTCCTTAGCCAGCCAACCGACATAATTGAATTCCGGCACCACGATCAACTTGGCATTTTTGCAGAGTTCGCGCAGTTCCTTTGTCGGGAACGGCCGCAACGAGCGCACCTTGATCAGGCCGATCTTGATGCCCTTTTCTGCGCAAATGCGGACGGCTTCGCGGGATTGAGCGGCAGCGCTGCCGGAAGCAATGATCACGGCCTCAGCACCATCTACATTTTCAGCCGTGAGCAACCCGCCCATATACTGATTGATGTACTTCCGCGACCGTTCGACGGCAGCCCATACTTCTTGCTGCCAAACGGCGTGGATGTTGTAGGCCATAAAGTTCGACTTTTGAACCGGGGCGTCGCGAGAAAGACGGGCGGGAGGATTCTCCGCATCGAGAACGGGCACCGCGCCGCGCCAGGCTTCACGCGGAGGCAGCTTCATGCTGCGATCCTGCATACGCACATAGCCGCGAGCATGCGTGACAAAGAATCCGTCGCAGCAGACACCGACCGGCAGGGTCACATCGTTCTTCTCGCTGATGACGAACCCGGCCATCGTGAAATCGAACATGTCCTGCTGATTTTCAGCGTGGAACACAATCATGCCGCAGTTCAGGAGATAGGAGACTTCAATATTATCCGGCTGGATCGCGAGCGGAGCATTGACGACGCGACAGGTGAACATCGCCACAGCCGGCAACCGATGGCCGGGCCATGATGCAATACCCTCGAGACCTCTCAAGGTCCCAGGTCCCGCAGTGGCTGTATAACAACGGACGCCTGCGCGAGATCCTCCGGCGATAGCGGCCATGACGCCGACTTCCTCTTCGCCGCGATAGTACTCTTTTACATATCCTTCGCCATAGAGCACACCCACGAGCTGCATGGTTTCGCTCTGGGGCGTAATCGGATAGGCAATCGCCAAATCGACGTTCGAGCGTCGGATTGCTTCCTTGGCTGCTTCGCTTCCCGTAATAAATTCTTTCGTCCTCGGAGCTTCGTGAAACAGATACTCAGGAGTGACGACTTTTTGCCGCTTGGCTTCGGCATGCGGGTCTTTCTTTGCCGGCGCCACAGTGGCAGCAGGAGCACCCGGGGGATTCGTTTTGACTTCAGCTTCGCTCATCGTTGCACCTCTTGGCTATATCGCCCGTGATCCCGATTTCTACCCTTCACGCTTCATCTGTTCAGCCGAATGGCCGAACGTACCCGCGCTGCCGACTCCGGCAACAGTAGGCATGAAGGTCAAAGGATTGGTGTGAGTCTTTCCACCATGGACTTTGGACTGCGTTCCGGTAAACCGAACATTCTCGCCGTTCTCCGGCAACTTGATCCCCATTTCTTCACGAATCTTCTTGAAGATCTGTGCGGTCTTTTTCAGCTTGAGCACATCCGAATCGCGGATCGTCAGCATGGCATCTTCATGACCCTGCTCGGCGCAGATCGCCATCGTGCAGCAATTTGTCCCTGCTCGGATCATCTTGAGCGTCAGATTCGCATAGTGGCAATGCACGCCGATGAAGATACAGGCTTCAATTTTATTTCCCCAAATCGTCAGATTCGGGTGATTGGGATTGATAACCTCTTCCGGATCGATCTTCGGATATTTCGGCCGATAGTCCGGCATCGGAATAATCATCACGTTCGGAATCTGAGCGGCAATTTCCAGCGTGGCCTTGGCCTTTTCAATGGCATGCTCATTCCAGGCCCACAACACCATCGGCCCCGGGAAGAGCGTCGCGTTGGGGCTAGTCAACATCTTCCGGGCCATCTCTTCGATGACCTTATCCTCGTTCGGCTCCAGCAGTCCGTAGAACAAGCCTTCGCCTGGATCGGGCAGCGAAACACCGAGCTGTGCAGCGGATGGAGGATGAAATCCAGCCGGTCCCGGAACGATGATTCTCTCTCTCTTATCTTGCGTTGTTGCCACGCCCGTTCCCCTTTCTTGCCTAATAATCAGACGCTAGGGCTTACTAAAACTGCCGTCGTGCTCTTGTCGCCGTAGGTAATATTGTCAGTGATGGCGGCCAACGGTAATTGATCGATCATGATCATCTTAATGGCGTTATTCTTGGCCATGTTGTCGCAGACCCACACACACTGCGCGCACCCCTTACAACGATCCACGGCCACGTATGCAGAACCGTACTTAAACCCCTTATCCTTCCCCATCTCTTCGCTATATTGGATGGTGTTGGCTTCCGGGCAATACTGCGTGCAGAGTTTACAGCTCTTTGCGGCACAAATTTCAACGTTGATATCAGCTACGAGATACATGGAAAACTCCTTCTGTATCGCTATTACGCACTGGCCGCAGCGGCGACTGGCGTCTCGACACGTTTCACGTCGGGAGCAGCCCACCCGTGCTCAACGGCGTAGTTCCAACCGGCCCGCATCACGGCCACGTTCTTATCAATCAATTCCTGCTTCTTCTTAAACTTTCTTTCCACCACGCTATCCAACGCCGCCGTTCCACCGGATACGACGAATCCTTTACCCAGGAACCGGTCCTTCACGGCCTGCTCCAAGCCGGCCATGTTCGTTAATCCGGTGATCGCTCCGATGCAGCCCATCAAGGCCATGTTCGTGGCAAGGTCCATCCCAGCCACTTCCAACGAAAGCTTCGTAGCCGGGAAGTAGTAGAGCTTCGCGCGGCGCTCTTCCAACTCGCGGGCCTGATCCTTGTGCAGGTTCATTGGACCATCGTTGTTGATCAGCGCAATCCCATCTTCCTTCAGACCGAAATAGAAGGGCATCGTGTAGGACTTGCCATGCGTAATAACCTGCGGGTGGAAAATGATGATGATGTGCGGAAACGTAATTTCGCCGATCTCGTAGATGGGTTCATCTGAGACCCGCACATAACTCTCGACCGGCGCCATGCGCTTTTCCGATCCGTAGAACGGAACGATCGTGCTTTCCCCGCCAGCATTGATGACCGCGGTGCTGAGGATGTGCGACCCCGTCACGACACCCTGCCCACCGACGCCTGCCATCCGAATGTTGAAACGCTTTGCCATGGGCAATCCTCCTTACCGGTCAGGCTTATGCTTTGTTGGGAATGGCAGCAGCGGGAGCGGCCGGCTTCGGAAGAAATTCCTTATAGCCGTAACGCTCAGCCAGGTACTGCTTCGCTTCTTCGCTGACATACTCCGTGAACTGATACCGATCGTTCTCAACGTTCTTGGCGTCTTCCATGACCTTGTCGGTCGGAATCGCATACTCAATGTTGCAAGAGGTGTACGCTTGGATGTAAGCGGAACCCACTTCGCGGGCAATCAGAACGGCTTTCTTAATGACGCTCTCGACACGGCGGGGATTGTTCGGAACGACGGTGGCGACATAGGCGCATCCGGCCACCTTCGCCATCTGCAGCATGTCCATCTTCTCGAACTTCTTGCCCAAAGGAGCCATCTTCAACACCGCTCCGCGGCTCGTCATACCGCTTTCCTGCCCACCGGTATTTCCGTAGACTTCGTTATCCAACATGATCGTGGTAAACCGTTCCTTGCGGAACCAGGAGTGTAACACTTGCTGGAATCCGATGTCGGCCGTGCCGCCGTCGCCGGCCATCACAACCACATCCTTAGGCTTATCACCGAACCGGAGGCGGAGACCGCGGGACAACCCGCTGGCCACCCCATTCTGGTCACCATAGTTGCCGTATACGAAGGGAATAGCCGCCTGCGAGATGGCCAAGCGACCACACCCGGCGGTGCCAACCATAATGGTGTCTTCAGGGTTCGGAACGGCAATCATCGCGAGGCGGATAAACAACGTCATCGCACAACCGGCACACATCGGATGCTCTTCCAAGATTTCCTTGAAGCTTCCCATCTGGGAGACGGAGACCTTCTTGCCGAACGGACCATGTTCGACCATATCCCGATATTCTTTCGGCATGAACTTCTCGAAGCCGTTTGTAAACTTCACATAATCGAGACTCATCAGGCACCTCCCTTATGTCACTGCAACGGCAACCGTTGCCTATGGTTCAACTCAATCGCGATAGACGAATAAACCCTGTAGGACGATGAGGATGGACAACACACAATCGAGTCTGATCTATCAATTGTGCCACGGCATCCTAGCAAAGCTGAAAAAAGACTGTCAATTATATATTCCGATCAGCCCCTCGACTGCCAGCACTTTAAAAATACTATAACTTCCTGATATTCAACGCAACTTCTCAGAAGGCCCACGACATCCGAAAGAAGGCCTAGACCCAGGCAGACCGGATAGGCCATTCGCCCCAAGAAGAAGGCCTATGAAAGCACGTTTCCTGAATAAATTGTAAGCCTCCTGGCTGAATTTGCTCCTTACGATTGCCGATCATCGCCAATCCGGTTAGACTGACGCACTATGTCAAATCGAGTATTGATTCCCGGCGAAGACGATGCCGGAACCCATGTCGGCGGTGTGCATAAGCGCCCCCCCATTCCGGATAACACGCTTAAAGCTGAATGTCCGAAATTCATGGCCCATGGCCCGTGCGGGGGCGTGCGCAAAGGCGGCCTCTGCGAAGTCTATCCGGAAATGAAATGTCCCTGGGTGTCGATGTTTATTGAGCTCGAGAAGATCGGGCAAACCGATTGGATGAAACAACTCTAGAAGACATGAGGCGTGACTCGTGAAACGTGAAGCGGCGCGAAGCAAATCGAAAATGACGAAATTGGGGTACAACGAACGGCATGCGAAAAGCGGTATCACAGCGCCGTTGCCGGACATTGAAACATTCCCGAACCAGTATAAGGGCTACGAAATCACGATCGAGATTCCCGAATACACCGCGATCTGTCCGAAAACCAACCTGCCCGACTTCGGCACAGTGACGATCCATTACATGCCCAACAAAGCGTGCCTCGAGCTGAAATCTCTCAAAATGTACATCCACGCCTACCGCGACCTCGGTATTTTCTATGAGAACGCCGTCAATCGGATTCTTCAAGATGTCGTGAAGTCCTGTCGGCCCGTCTGGGCCACAGTCATCGGCGGATTCACCGCGCGGGGCGGGTTGTCGAGCAAAATCGAAGCGAAATACCCCTAGACGCGGCCCACTCTCGCAAGTAATTCTCCCTACGCTTCCGTAGTTTCTACAGATCCACACAAGTTCCATTTCGTTTTCTTCATCTTCTAACTCAACCAGTCCTCAAGCGACTGTCACTACCCACCGATACACTGTTTGAAGGGATGCGTGTGCCCGACTGCCGAGTGCCGCCATTTATCTAGAACTCTGGCTGTTGCGCCACAAGCCCGGGAATTTTGAGGCAGCATAGTCCAGCCAAAGAGCTTGGGATTTTCACAGGAGACAGCATGAAACTCTCGACCTTCAGCTATCCTGCATCCCACCAGCCCCCCATCGCGAGCCCTCCACTCAAGGACCCGGCTCGGACACTGGTCATTCTGTTCGGCCCTTCGCACTTACTGGATGCTCCTGATCCGATCCGCACAGTCCTTGCCGCCTACACCGGCGCCGCAGCCATCGGCTGCTCCAGCTCAGGGGAAATTTTCGGCACGCAGGTCCAGGACGACACCCTGGTCGTCGCCCTCTTGGAATTTGACTCCACCACCGTCCGCACCGCGTCAGCTCACGTCACCGATCCAGGCCATACCTTCGAAGCCGCGCAAGCCCTGGCACACCACCTCATCGATCCCGCACTCCGGGGCGTGTTGGTGCTCTCCGATGGTCTGGGCGTGAACGGCAGTGAACTGATTCGAGGCCTCAACTCGGTGCTTCCCGAAGAAGTGGTGGTGACCGGAGGGCTGGCCGGCGACGGCGACAGATTCAAACGAACGTGGGTCATCAAAGACGGACTTCCCGTAGCTGGTCATGTCACAGCGGTCGGATTCTATGGCCCCACCGTCCGGCTCACCCACGGATCGAAAGGTGGGTGGGACCTCTTCGGACCGGAACGGCTCATCACCCGCTCACAAGGAAACGTGCTCTATGAACTGAACCAGAAGCCGGCGCTTCAGCTCTACAAAGACTACCTGGGTGAGCTCGCCAGCGGACTACCCGGCACCGCGCTCCACTTCCCCCTCGCGATCCGGCAGACACAACGCGACGCCAAACGTCTGGTCCGCACAATCCTCGCCGTCGACGAGAGCGCTCAATCCCTGACGTTCGCGGGAGATATGCCGGAAGGGGCCTATGCCCAATTCATGCGCGCCAATTTCGACCGGTTGATTCAAGGCGCCTCCGATGCCGCCACCGTGGCGGCCACACCGGGAACGGACTCCACTCCGACCCTGTCGATTGCCATCAGCTGCGTCGGACGGCGCCTCGTGCTGGGCGAGCGTACTGAAGAAGAAGTCGAGGCGGCCTTTGACGTGTTGCCGAAAGGCACGGCACAGATTGGGTTCTACTCCTATGGCGAGATCTCTCCCTACAGTACAGGACACTGCGATCTCCACAATCAGACCATGACCCTGACCACGATTTCAGAGGCCGCCTGAGGCTGACGATGCACCCACTCCTGCGACGACAACTGAAGCGTTTGGGCCTCGACCCGACGAACTGCCCCGCAGACCTGGCGGGCTGGCAAGCCATGCTAGATCGCGTCAGTCAAAGCTATGTCGAAAACGATCAAGGCCGAGCCCTGTTGGAGCAATCTCTTGACGTCACCTCCCGAGAGATGCAGGGGTTGTACGAAGACCTCCAGCAGTCCGGAGAAACGGAGTTGGCAGAGGAGCGGACCAAACTCGAAGCCGTCCTCCACTCACTCGGCGACGGACTCTGCGTCGTCGATCCCCAGTGGAAGATCGTCCTCATGAATCCGCAGGCCGAAGATTTGTTTGGTATGGCCCTAACCACTCTGATGGGCCAGCCGGTGTACCACTTCCTCTCGCCAGGCCCCGAAGAGTTCAGCGAGGAATGTCTCATCACAGACACGTCCATCCCACCGCTCGAACAAGGCATCGCCTTCCGCACCGATGACGGGATTCTCTTGAGAGTCGACGGTCACATGATGCCCATCTCGCTGGTAGTCACGCCTGTCTCAACCCAGGGCGTGGTGAACGGCGCGGTGCTGGTCTTCCGGGATGTCACAGCCCAGAAGCGGGCGGAGGAACAGCGGACGGAAAGCGCGGCACTGCTCAGCCGGGTGCAGGCCGGGCTGCTGGAATTGGCGACGAATGCAGACCTCTATCGCGGAGAACGCTCCGACGCCTTTCATGTCATTACGCGTGTCGCATCGCAGAGTCTTCGTGTGGCCCGCGCCAGTATCTGGTTTTTCACGGACGCTCACGCAGCCATTCGCTGCGCTGACCTGTTCGAACAAGCAACCGAAACCTATACGAGTGGAATCGAACTACCCGCCACCGGCTTCCCTCGATATTTCGCGGCGCTGGCAACGGAAGATGTCATCGTCGCCAACCAGGCCCAGACCGATCCCAAGACATCGGAATTCGCAGCCAGCTATCTCATTCCTTTGGGCATTACTTCCATGCTGGATGTGCCCATCCGGGCTAAAGGCAAGATGGTCGGCGTCATCTGCCATGAACATATCGGACCAGCCAGAACCTGGACAGCAGAAGAACAGCAATTCGCCACCTCGGTGGCCAATACCGTCTCGCTGGTTTTGGAAGCCGCGGACCGCCGCAAGGCCGAGCAAGCGCTCCGGGACCTCTCCATCTTTCAGCGAGCCATGCTAGACAACGCCGGCCACGCGATCATTTCTGCTACGCCCGACGGCATCATTCGCCTCTTCAATCCTGCGGCTGAATCCCTGCTGGGCTATCGCGCAGACGAATTGATCGGGAAACAGACGCCCGCGGTCTTTCATGATCTGGAGGAGGTGTCTGCTCGCGCGCGTCTCTTCTCGGCAGAACTCGGCGTTCCGATCGAACCAGGCTTTGACGTCTTCGTCGAGAAAAGCCGGCGGGGTCTGCCCAATGAGCATGAGTGGACCTACATCCGGAAGGATGGCACTCGCCTGACAGTGCTCCTGAATGTCACGGCCTTGCAGAATGTCGAGGGACAAATCACCTCCTTCCTCGGGATCGCCTCAGACATTACCTCGCTCAAGATCGTCGAGCGAGAGTTAATCTCCGCCAAGGAGGCGGCGGAGGCCGCGAGCATCGCGAAGTCCCAATTCCTCGCGAACATGAGCCACGAGATCCGGACCCCCATGAACGGCGTCCTCGGACTGGCGGCCCTCTTGGGGCAAACCCCCCTGAGCCCCAAACAACAACGCCTGACGAACACGATCATGCGATCCGGCAACTCACTCCTGGATATCATCAACGATATTCTCGACTTTTCAAAAATCGAAGCCGGCAAGCTGGAACTGGAGCACACCGACTTCCATCTCCGCATGCTGGTAGACGACGTGCTCGAATTATTTGCGGCCCCCGCGCATCAGAAGCATCTGGAACTCATTGCCGATGTCGCCGACAGCGTCCCCGCCTTTGTGAAAGGGGACCCGGCCAGGCTCCGCCAGATTCTGATCAACCTGATCGGCAATGCCATCAAGTTCACCGCTCAAGGAGAAGTGGTCGTGAGCATCGTCAGTATCGCCGACGGGATAGACCAATCGGTCCTCTGCTTCTCGGTCAAAGACTCCGGCATCGGCATCACCCCCGACGCGTTGCGCAGTATTTTCCAACCGTTTGCACAAGCCGATGGATCGACGACGAGAAAATACGGCGGCACCGGACTCGGGCTCGCCATTGCCAAACAGCTCGTCACCTTCATGGGAGGCGAAATCTGGGCTGAGAGCCAGATGGGAACAGGAGCCACCTTCCTCTTTACCGTGCATCTCGCCCATTCTCACCTGGGCAATACAAGCGCGCTGGATTCGAAACAGGCCTTGCCGAACCAGCGCGTCCTGGTCGTAGACGACAGTCCCACCGCCCGCCTCACGCTGGACCGCCAGCTGCGAAACTGGGGGGTCACCTCCACAGTCGCCGAATCAGGCCCAGCTGCGGTACAACTCCTCGCCAATGCGGTACAAGACGGTCTCCCCTACGACACCGTCGTGCTCGATCTCGATATGCCCGGCATGAACGGACTCGACACCGTTCACGCTATCCGTGACACACTCCGGCACCATCACCCCCGCGTGATTCTCATGACCACGGTCGAACGTGTGGACGCAGCGGAAGACCACACCGGGCTGATCGCAGCCACTCTCACGAAGCCCTTAAGGCCCTCCGACCTTCACCGTGCCCTCTCCGGACAGGCCGTCATGGTCTCCTCATCCCCTCGCCATCACGAGCAGGAAGAACGGACCCCCGCCAAGCTGCAGGGCTCGATCCTGCTCGCTGAGGACAACGCCGTGAACCAAGAAGTGACCCTGGGCATGCTGGAGGTGCTTGGCTGTACCGCCACGGCTGTTGAGAACGGACGACGCGCCATCGAGTTGCTTGCCAGCCGGCCCTTCTCGGTAATCCTCATGGATTGCCAGATGCCGGAGATGGATGGATTTGAAGCCACCCGCGCGATCCGCCGGCAGGAACAGAATACTGGTACAAGGATTCCGATCGTGGCCCTTACGGCCCATGCCCTGCAGGGTGATCGAGAACTCTGCCTGGCGGCTGGCATGGACGACTACCTCAGCAAACCGTTCACGATCGAACAGATGGAAGCCGTGCTCTCCCGATGGCTGCCATCGACGGCGACCCCTCCGCCGACTGACTCTTCCCCGGCAGAGAGCGCTCCGTCACCGACTTTGGCGCCTCAATCCAGCGGATCTCCTGTAGATCCAAAGAGTTGGGACAGCATCACCAGCCTCCAGCGCCCCGGACAACCTGACCTGCTTGCGAAAGTCATCGGCCTCTATCTCAAGGATTCGCAGGGATTGGTCGATAAGATACTGGCGGCCACGGCAGGGAAGGATTTCGCCTCTCTGCGGGACACCGCCCATAGTTTGAAGTCGCGCAGTGCGACGCTGGGAGCCTGGCAGGTCGCGGACCTCTGTAAACAGTTGGAAACAGGAGCACGAGAGCAGACCTTAGCCTGGACCGAAGCCGAACGGCTGGGCAGACAGTTACAACAGACCTTTACCGCAACCTGCGACATCTTTGAAAGTGAACGACAGAGGAGAGCGGCGTAAATGAATTCCACCCCACTGGCCCTGATCGTTGACGATGACATCACGTTGCGTGTGCTTGCGCGGGAAGCGCTGGAACAAGCCGGATGCCGGGTCGAGGATGCCGCGACGGGACAGGAGGCCCTCGACGCCTTTCAACGAGAAACACCCGATATCATCCTCTTGGACGTCGTCATGCCGGGGATGGACGGGTTCGCAACCTGCGCCGCGCTCCGGAAGCTGCCCGGCGGAGCGTCCGTGCCAATCCTCATCATGACCGGCCTTGACGATGTCCGCTCCATCGCCACCGCGTACGATGCCGGCGCAACCGACTTTGTGACGAAGCCGTGGAACGCCCTCGTGCTCAGCCACCGTGTCCGCTATATGCTGCGAGCCAGCCAGGCCGTGGAAGAGCTCCTGGAACGAGAGATGAGTCTGGCGGAAGCCCAACGGATCGCCCGCCTGGGCAACTGGCGCTGGAACTTGTCGACGAACCGGTTTATCGCCTCCACCCAAACCTTCCGCATTCTGGGCATCAGCGCGGATCCCTATTCCACGACTGTGTCGTTTGAGGAATTCCTCAGCCATATTCACGAAACCGATCGGCCGGCTGTCGAGTCCGGCATCCGCCAAGCCATCGCCACCGGAGCCCCCTTCCGCCAGGATCATCGGGTCCACATGCCAACAGGGAACATCCGTGTCGTACATCATTATGCCGAGGTGGCCTTCGAACAAGGCGGCGCAGCGACCAGCGTCGTCGGCACGATTCAGGATATTACCGATCAGAAAAAAGCCGAGGCGCAGATTCATTTTCTGTCGAACTACGACCGCCTCACCCGGTTGCCCAATCGCCAGCTGTTCCAAGATCGCGTGACCCAGGCCCTGACCACGCAGAAACGTCACGAGACACAAGGCGCCATTCTCCTCGTCAATCTCGACCGGTTTCAACGCATTAACGATACGCGCGGCCCGAAATGCGGAGATACGAT
>JABFSU010000046.1 GCA_013140455.1 Nitrospira sp.
TCTTCAAGCAGGTTGGAATTTCGAAAAATGAGGCGGCCGATATCGTTGAACTTGTGCTCAATCTCCTCAAGTCGGTGCTGCAAAAAGGTGAGTCAGTCAAGATTGCGGGGTTCGGCAATTTCGTCGTCCGCAGCAAAGGTTCTCGCAAGGGGCGCAATCCTCGCACAGGAGAAGAAATTGGGATTACCCCGCGTCGCGTTGTCACATTCCGCCCAAGCCAAGTCTTTAAGAAGTACGTCAATTCGTAGCCATTGCGAGACCCACGTCGCGACCACAGCATGAGGGCCGGTCATGGGGATTGAACCCAGGCTGGGGAGTAAAGTTTTCTATAAAATCGGGGAGGTCAGTCAACTGACGAAGCTCCCTGCGTATGTGCTACGTTTTTGGGAGTCTGAGTTTAAGTTCCTGAGTCCGAAGAAAAGTCGTGGAAATCAGCGTCTGTATATTCGTCGGGACATTGAAACTGTCCTTGAAATTAAGCGGATGCTGTATGAGGAAGGTCACACGCTGGAGGGAGTGAAGCGGTATTGGGCCAGGCGTGGGCGGGCGGCTTCTCGTAAGCTCACCCCTCAAGAGCTGGCCAAGAAGCTGCGTGGGGATCTCCAGGCCATTGTGAAAATCATCGACGCGCATTCACGGTAAGTCTTCCGTAACATCCCCATTGCCTTTCCGGGGTTGCACAAGCGACAATAGAGATCGAATCATACAGAGAAGATGTCGGGGCGTAGCGCAGCCCGGTAGCGTACTCGCTTGGGGTGCGAGTGGTCGTGGGTTCAAATCCCGCCGCCCCGACCAATCTTTTCCGAGACCCTTGGCGGCTGAGCATGGGGCAGCGATTGTGGCGCGGCCTTGGGCTGGCCGGATACCGAGGGGGGAGAAAAGCTGCCGCGTGCAGCTTTTTTTATGACTGGAATCACATGCGAATCTTGGTCACGAATGACGATGGGATCGACTCGCCAGGCCTGACGGTATTGGCCGAGGCCCTCAAGGCGATCGGCGAGGTGTGGGTGGTAGCGCCGGATCGAGAACGTACCGCTGTGGCTCATGCCGTGACATTGCATAAGCCTCTCCGTTTGCACCGTCTGGCTCCGCGCACATTTTCCGTGAACGGCACGCCGGTGGATTGTGTGAACTTGGCGCTGCTTAAAGTGATGCCGAAGCCTCCTGCCATTGTGGTGTCCGGAATCAACAAGGGCGTCAATCTTGGAGATGACGTCCTCTATTCGGGAACTGTCTCTGCGGCGATGGAAGGGACGATTCTTGGCATTCCGTCGATTGCCGTATCACAGGAGGGGCGAGAGACCTTTCGGTTTCCTGTGGCCGCCGACTATGCGGCGCGCATCGTCCGGCTCGTGCTGGAGCAAGGACTGCCCGATGAAACATTGTTGAATGTGAATGTGCCGAACCTCGCGTTGCGCGCTATCAAAGGGGTGCGGGTCACATGTCTCAGTCGCCGGCGCTTTGATAATCCCATTATCGAGAAGCTCGATCCGCATGGCAGAAAGTACTACTGGATCGCCGGCACGCGGGTGTCCTGGAGCCGGAGCAAGAACGCCGATCATGAAGCGATCGAGCAGGGACGGGTGTCGGTGACACCGATTCATCTGGACTGCACCAACTATGCAGTACTCGACCACTTTCGTGCCTGGGAGCCGATGATCCACGACAAGTCGGTGCGTCCCAAGCCACGCGCACGTTCAGCCTCACGGCGGAAGGGCTGATCGGTGATTGGAAGCATCATTGAAGCGATCATCAGCGAGCTAAGCCGGTTTGTCATTGCCTGCATTTCCCGATTCGGCTATGCCGGAATTCTCTTCACCATGGCTGTGGAAAGTGCCTGCATTCCCTTGCCCAGCGAGATTATCATGCCGTTTTCCGGCTATCTAGTGCTGTCCGGGCAGTTCACGATGCTCGGAGTGACGCTGGCCGGGGCGGTGGGGAACGTCGTCGGATCCGTCGCTGCCTACTACGCCGGGATTTGGGGAGGGCGTCCGTTCGTCGAGCGCTATGGACCCTATTTCCTGGTCTCGCATCGAGACCTCGACGTCGCCGATCGCTGGTTTTTGAAATACGGTGAAGCTGCGGTGTTTTTCAGCCGGATGCTTCCGGTGGTACGCACGTTCATTTCTTTACCGGCCGGCATCGCGCGGATGAATTTTCCGCGTTTTGTGCTGTTCACATTTCTCGGTGCCTTGCCCTGGTGTTATCTCCTCGCGTATATCGGGCTGAAGATGGGAGAGCGCTGGGAAGAACTGCGTGATTATTTCCATCGGTTTGATATTGTCATCGGCGTGATTCTGGCCATCATCATTGGGCTCTTTGTGTGGTCGCACTGGCCGAAGCGGCGCGCGACACTGCCATAGGTAGTCCGTATGCTCAAGATTTACAATACGCTGACAGGGAAGAAGGATGCGTTTGAGCCGCTCGTGCCCGGCACCGTGCGCATGTATGTGTGCGGGGTGACGGTCTATGATTATTGCCACATCGGGCATGCGCGCAGTGCCCTGGTGTTCGATGTGGTTCGGCGGTATCTGGAATATTCCGGCTTTCGTGTCGAGTTTGCCAAAAACTTCACCGACGTTGATGACAAGATTATCAAGCGCGCCAATGAGCAGGGTGTGAGCTGCGACGCCATTACGGCGAAATTTATTCAAGCCTATCACGATGATATGAGGCGATTGGGCGTGCGATCAGCGTCGATTGAACCCAAAGCGACTGAACATATGGCCGACATCATCCGGCTGACTGAAACCCTGATCGTGAAAGGCTTGGCGTATCAAGTGGACGGAGATGTCTACTTCGAAGTTGCCAAATACGGAGATTACGGGCGATTGTCCAAGCGGAAGTTGGACGATCTGCAAGCTGGCGCTCGCGTGGATGTGGATGAGCGGAAGCGTCACCCGATGGATTTTGCCGTGTGGAAAAGCGCCAAGCCTGGCGAGCCAGCCTGGCCGAGCCCGTGGGGCCAGGGACGGCCTGGTTGGCACATCGAATGTTCTGCCATGTCCATTCGACATTTAGGCGAGACGTTCGATATTCATGGCGGCGGGATGGATCTGATTTTCCCGCACCATGAAAACGAAATCGCGCAATCGTGCGGTGCGACGGGGAAAGAATTTTCCCGCTATTGGATGCACAACGGGTTTGTGCAGATCAACCAGGAGAAGATGTCCAAGTCGCTGGGGAACTTTTTCACGATCAGGGAGATCTTTGAAAAGTCGGAGTGGCCGGAAGCAGAAACCGGAGAGATGTTGCGGTATTTCTTGTTGGCGACGCAATACCGAGGTCCGTTGGATTTCTCCGATCAAGCGTTGAAAGAGGCGAAGAATGCGGTGAATGGGTTCTATGATCTCTTTGCACGATTGGCCGAGACGGGCGGGAATGCGTCAGGGGATGCAGGGCTGAATCCGGCGATTGAACGATGCACGGCCGCATTTCGGTCGGCGATGGACGATGATATCAATACGCCTGTGGCTATTGCGGCGTTGCAAGGGCTGCGCAGTGATCTGAATAAACTGCTTGCCGAGGGTTTGTCGACGGATGTGCGATACAGGGCCAGGGAGGCCTTTCGGTCGCTGGGCCGGGTATTGGCATTGTTCCAGTTGGATCATTGGGTGTTCAACGTCGAAGCCGGGGAACATCGTTCCCCCGCCAGTGAGGTCGAGATTGAGAGACAAATTGCCGAACGAACGCAAGCCAAGAAGCAGAAGGACTTCAAACGCGCCGACGCCATTCGAGCGGAACTGGCAGCCCAAGGCATCATCATTGAGGACAAGCCCGATGGCACCAGCCGATGGAAACGATGATAGTCAGGAGATTCTCTATGGTCTCCATGCAGTCCGGGAAGCACTGAAGGCCGGTAGCAGGCCGTTGCAGCGGCTGCACGTGATTCGCACTGACAAACAGTTCGCGGAGTTGGTGCAGTTGGCTCGAGCGCTGCATGTGCCGGTCCATATTCAGCCGCTCGCGTCTCTCGATCGGCTGGCTCCCGGCGGCAGACACCAGGGTATCGTGGCCTTTGCCGCAGCGAAGGCTTACCAGACGGAAGAATCTATTCTTGCCGGCGCTGCCAAACGGAACGAGCCGCCGTTACTGGTGATTCTCGATGGCGTGGAAGATCCGCATAATCTCGGTGCGGTGCTTCGGACTGCCGAAGGCGCCGGTGTGCATGGTGTATTTATTCCCGAGCGGCGGGCGGCCGGGCTGACGTCAGTTGTGGCGAAGGTGTCTGCAGGGGCGATCGACCATATTCCCGTTGCGCGGGTGACCAATACGAGCCGGCTGCTTGAGTCGCTCAAAGCGGCGGGTGTGTGGATCTATGGCCTAGAACCGACGGCGACGAAACTGTTCACCGAGGTGGATCTTCGAGGTCCTGTCGGGTTGGTCTTTGGGGGAGAAGGTACGGGGATTCGTCCCGGTGTATTGCAGCATTGCGATGAACGGATTCGCATTCCGATGAAGGGGCATGTGCAGTCGCTGAACGTATCGGCTTCTGCGGCGGTGACGCTTTTCGAGGCGGTACGGCAGCGCGGCTCGCCTGCCCCAACCCGCTCTCGTTAGCGGATCTTCAGCACGCCGCTTTGAATGGCGTTCTTCAGGAGTTGTGCGGTGTTGGATACCCGCATTTTCTTCATCATGTTCGCGCGGTGGGCTTCCACCGTTTTCACGCTGATCTTGAGCTTGGTGCCGATTTCCTTATTCTTAAATCCGGCCCAGATCAATTCCAGAATTTCCTGCTCACGTGCGGTGAGCGACTCCGGCCGTTTCTTGCGAGGAGGGGGCTCAAGGTCTGCAAGGGATTTGCGTACCCGAGGCTTGGTCGTTGCTTTGGCCATAATCGTCGGTTCTCCTTTGAATCGCCGGAGCTTGAGGTATACTGGATTCGCGCGGCTGCGCCTCAGGCGCGCAGCGGGGAAAAGTATAGAGACGTTCTTCATGAGTGTAAATGCAAGCACAATGGCCCTAGTAGGGTTACTGAGTACGGAAACCAGAGTATTCGTAACCAGCTAGAGAGAAATTGGAATTAGTCTCGGTTTCAACAGGGGCCTGACGCGGTATGTGGCAGCTGTATCTCGTAGTGGGACTCTTGGGCGCACTCATTGGGAGTTTTCTCAACGTGTGCATTTACCGATTGCCTCGCCATGAATCCATTGTCTGGCCGGGATCCCACTGTCCTGCCTGCACCAAGCCGATTGCATGGTACGACAACGTACCGATTCTGGGCTATCTGATGCTGGCCGGTCGATGTCATGTCTGTTCCATCAGTATTCCGCTCCACTATCCAGTCGTAGAAGCCTTGAATACGGTTGGGTATCTGGCCATGCTCTGGTTCTTCGGGCCTACGATGGTGGCGGCGGTCTATGCCATCCTTTTTTCTGCCTTGCTCGTGGTGGCGGGTACTGACTTGTCCCATAAGATTATTCCCAATGCTGTCACCTTTCCCGGGATTGTTTTAGGACTGGTGAGTGCGGCAACCATCTTGCCATTGGGATTGCTGAATAGCCTCATTGGCCTGCTCGTTGGTGGCGGGATTTTGTGGCTACTCGCCTGGGCCAGTCCCTATCTGTTCGGCAAGGAGGGGATGGGCGGTGGGGATATCAAATTACTGGCAATGATCGGGGCATTTCTGGGATGGAAGCTGGCATTGATGACGATCATGATTGGATCTCTAGTCGGGTCGGTCGTCGGCGTGTCGCTGCTCGCGGCGCAGGTGATCAAACGCGAGGAGTACATTCCATTTGGCCCCTTTCTGGTCCTGGGCGCAGTGAGCGCCCTTTTTTTTGGAACCCCCATTCTTGAGTGGTACCAGGGGTTGTTGGTGGGCTAACCGCATTCCTTAAATTCACACTATTCGTCATCCTCTGTATCTAATCCTTTCTCGATTGTATCCGCCTCGTCACGCTGTCATGCGCTGCGCGGGGCACGCCTCGATGTCTAGCTTTGTGACTATTCCCTCCAATTCCATCTGATTTCCCTGTGAGATTCAAGGAGATCGGACGCTTGTCTCTATCGGCACTTGCCAAAATGCAGAGTTGTGCGCTGCAGGTATGGCTCTTGATATGACAGCTGCGTATGAACCGATGCGGTGCAAACAGAAGATCAGTTGTGAAGAATGAAAGCGGGTTCAGCCTCACTGAGGCCCTGACTTCGATGGCCATCGTCGGACTCGTGTCGGCGTTGGCCATTCCCAATCTGATGATGCTGAACGCACGCATGCAAGCCGACGTGTTTGCACAGCAGATCTCGTCTGAACTTCGTTGGGCGAGGCAATGGTCGATCTCGAAACGAGACCGTGTCCGGTTGGTATTCGACCAGGACCGCCAGGCGATCGTCGCTCAGGTCGGCAACGATCGCGTGCAGCACCATCAGTTGTCGTATCAGCACAAAGGGCTTGAGGTCGATGAGCCGAGTGCGGGGCCGGATGTCGTGTTTCATCCGAGCGGTCGCTCTGCGACCGCCACCACGATCCAATTCCGCAACGGCCAGGGGCATGCCCGCACCATCACCGTGAGTCTCACGGGACGGGTCTCGATTCGATGAGGTGGTGGCACGACAAGGGCTTCAGTCTTGTGGAGGCGATGGTTGCCATGAGTATTTCAACGATCGTCGTGATGGGAGGGATGGCGGCGCTGCAGGTGTCTGCCAGGCTGGTTCAACAGGGGACGATAAAGACCAGAGCTCTGGCGCTGGCACAGGGGCGCTTGGAAGCGAAGCGGTCCGTGCGGTGGGAGGCGCTTCTGCAGGATGATCTCGACCATGATGGCAGAACAGATGTGGTGATGGCGGATGATGGTCAGGGAGCCGATGTTTCGGCCGGAGATGGTATCTACTCGGCTCAGTGGGAGCATGACGGGGTGACCTTGAAGTGGACGGTGGCGATGGACCGTCTCGGGCCACTCAGCACAGCCGGATTGGTGACGATCCGGGCGGCGGCATCCTATCCGGCGCTCGGTGGCGTGCGGGTGGTGGAGGTGGGAACTGTGCGGGCCAACCCGACATTTACAGGAGCCCGATGAGCGGATGGAGTCGACAGCACGGGGGGCTGAAAATCCTGATCTCACCGTCCGGGGTGTGTTTGTCAGAATTAATGGTGGCCTTGGCGATCGGAACGCTGGTATTAGCGGGAAGCCTGGAGGCGTTCAACATCGTGCAGGCTCAGGCAGTTCGACAGCAACGCATCATGGCTGCCCAGCAAGAGATGCGGTTAGGCCTGGAAGTCTTTGAGCAGGAAGTACGGATGGCTTCGTCGTCGACCATTGCCATTGCCAGGTCTGATCGCTTTGAGTTTTCCGCCAACATTCATGGGTTACGGACGGTGACAACAGGCCCTGTCGCGGCCGGTCAAACCGTCTTGCCGGTACAGAACGGCAGTGGGTGGGAAGCAGGGAAAACCGTGGTGTTTTGTGGAATGAGTGGGTGCGAATCCCACCGACTGGGGAGCCAAGGCCAACGCAGCCAACTCCTGCTGAGTGGTCCAGTTGGGGGAGCCTATCCGGCTGGTGCGTCGGTAGAGGTGCGCAATCGGGTCACATACTACACCCGGATTGATGACCGAGATCGCACGCAGCTGATGCGGCAGATTGATGGGGGCGCCGGGGTGTTGATTGGCGATCTGCAGTCGGCGCGTTTGTCGTACTGGGATGAGTGGGGGAAGGCTGGTGCAGGCATCGGTCGGATTATTCGTGTGGCAGTGGAACTAATGCCGGTTATCGGTGACCTCAAGATTGTTCGAGACGTCACGGTGCGTTCCTAGCGCATCGGAGGAAAGGAGTCAGGTGCCATGAAGACAGTTCAACCACGCGCATCTCACGAACAGGGCATTGCGCTTCTGGGGGTCATCATCCTTGCTTTGGTGCTGGCGCTGGTCGGTGCTGCGCTGCTTGACCTGGCAGGCCAAGAGGCGTCGAGCGTCTCTGGAGCAACCGATGTCGCTGTGGCTCAGGCCGTTGCCGATGCAGCGCAGGATCTGGTCATTGCCTGGTTTCATAGTCCGCACACCAGCCCATCGGCATTGGCGGCGCTCCTGACCAAGCGGCAGTCGTCATCAGACGGAAGTCCCTCATTTTTCGACCAAGCTGGACGGTCTCAATTTATGGGAACTATCGATCGTCCCGATGTGCTGCTCGACGCTTCACGGACTGCAGACCAACATCTGTTGAACGATGCAGGGACAGGAATGTTTCGATTCCTGGAGGATCTCGGCTCAGTACAAGAGCTGAAAGTCTATGCACCGGGCGCACCAGGTTTGCTCTGTACGGTCGACGCAACGGTCACGACGGCGAACTCTTCCGCGAGACATGCGGTTTCGATACAACTCAGTGCCCTGGAAATTCCGGCATTGCGGGCCGCGATCCAGGTTGGAGGAAATCTTGGCTTTCCGCAGGTCGCGCCTGAGTCCGGTGCGCTGGTGCATTGGGGAGATCTGACGATCGGCGGAGACCTGACTGTGCAGCGGGCGGAGGATCTCCCCTCGCAGAGTGACAGCGCACCGGTGACAAGCGTGAGTTATCGCGACATGTCCCATCGCGAAGACCGATGGTTGTCGATGTGGATAGGGGGACCGGTTCATCTCATGCAACTTTCACCGGGGCAGAGCAGTAATGTCGCGTTTCCCTTCAATGTCCATGCGAATCGACATCCGACCCCTGGTGTACGGCGAGATCGCTGGGGGTATGAACAGCTCAAGCAACTGGCCAAACAACATGGCACCTACTTGGCAATCGATCGGGATGGTCTGCTCTATCCGAGTGGGTCAGTAGAGCCGGGGCATGGTGTGACGCCCGACGACTATCTTCGCTCACGCAGCGTTGGCGATACCCGAGGCTTAATCTTCGTTGACACTCTGGATCAGAAGGCTCCTCGGGCTGACAACCTTGGGGTGGTTCGGTTGAGTGGGGCCTATCTTGAAGCGGTCCTTGTCGTGCAAGGCCATGTCATGGCGGGGCCTGCTGGGTCTGGGCAGTTCCTGTCGGTATTAAGCCCTCCTGCCGGAGGAAGCGGCGCCGCCGGGAGCCGGACCTCCGTTCAACTTTCGGACATTCATCTGAACGGGGCGCTCTATGCCGTCGGGAATATCACCCTTGATCGCTCAATGCGGGTGTTCGGGGCCGTCGCGGCTGAAGGTACGATTACGACTACTCACCCTGGGGCGACCATGGAGCTATGGTACGACCACGAGATGGGGCGAGGACTGTTTCGCGGGATTCCGGTTGTCATACGGGCGCCTGGGACCTGGATGGTCCGATATGAATGACAACGACGTGGCAGAAAGGAGGAGAATGGTGCAGAGTCCAAGCGAAAAAATCCCCGGCGCGATCCATCCCGACAACATTGAACGTCCAGCACGCAAGAGTCTGCCTGCCCGTATGGAGCGGGAGCGCCGTCTCCTTACGCTGCTGGTGACTCGTGGTACGCTCAGCCAGGATGAGATGGATGCCGCGTATCAAGCTGTGCAGGCACAAGGCGTTGACCTGGAGTCGCTTCTTCTCGACACCTATCACGTAGCCAAGTCGGACTTTGGCGCCGCACTCAGCGAGTATTTTAGCTGTCCGTTTCTTGCGTACGATGAACGCGCCATTCTAGAGGTGGCGCTCCTCAAAAATCTGCGCGTTGAGTATCTCCGGAAAAGCGCCTGGGTGCCGATCAAGCGGCAAGGAACGGTAGTGGAGATTCTGAGGACGGATCCACAGGATCTCGATAAAGATCCGGATATCCGGCGGGCGTTTCCACGGCTGACGATTCGAGTCGTGGTCGGGCTACGGCGCGATCTTGAAAAGTGGTTACTCCTGGCCACAGAGCAGTCGGCTCGCGGGGCGATCGCGGACATTCTCGGTGAGCTCGTACATGAGGTTTGGAGCGAGGCTGACGGGAAAGTGCAACAGATTACGGAGCACGATTCCGCCATTGTGCGACTAGCGAATCATTTGATTGCCGAGGCCGATCGGCTCGGGGCCTCGGATATTCATATTGAGCCGTACTCGACCGGACGAGACACCGCCGTGCGTTTCCGTGTTGACGGGACCTGTTTCCCCTATATGAAGATTCCCTCTAGTTACCGGCGTGCGGTGGTGTCACGTATCAAGATCATGGCCAATCTGGATATCGCAGAGCGGCGCAAACCGCAGGACGGCAAGATTCGCTATCGTCTCGGAAAAGATCGGGATCTTGAACTGCGTGTGGCAACGCTCCCTACAGCGGGAGAGAATGAAGATGTCACACTGCGACTCTTAACCGCCAAAGCGCCGATGCCGTTGGAGGCCATGGAGTTTATGCCGGGCGTCTTGCAGACTGTGAAAGAGTTGGCCGAACGTCCACAGGGCATTCTCCTTTGCGTGGGGCCGACCGGGTCCGGGAAAACGACGACCCTGCATGCCCTGTTGAAGCAGGTAAATACCGATGCCCGCAAGATCGTGACGGCAGAGGATCCGATCGAGCTGACCCAGGAGGGGCTCCGTCAAGTGCAGGTGCATCCTAAGATTGGCTTTACCTTCGCTGCGGCCATGCGGGCGTTCCTGCGGGCCGATCCGGATATCATCATGATCGGGGAGATGCGTGATAAAGAAACAGCCGATATCGCGATTGAGGCGTCACTGACAGGTCATTTGGTGATGAGTACGCTGCACACCAACAGTGCCGTCGAGACCGTGACGCGCCTGTTGGACATGGGGTGCGATGCCTTCAACTTTTCCGATGCAATGCTAGGCGTGTTGGCGCAACGCTTGTGCAAGCGCCTCTGTGTGCATTGCAAAGAGGCGTATCATCCGGATCGCCAGGAGTTTGACGACCTGGTTCAGGCCTATGGAGTGTGTGACTGGGATCGAGTCGAGGTGATGTATTCGCCCGATCTGAACCTCTATCGCGCGCGGGGGTGTGAGCGATGCAATCAGAGCGGATTCAAAGGCCGAATGGCACTGCATGAGTTGCTGGTCGGTTCCGACGAGGTCAAGCGGTGTATTCAGTCTCGGGCCCGGACGGCGGAGATGGCTGATATCGCGAGGCGTGAAGGCATGATGACGCTACTTCAACACGGGATTCAGAAAATCTTCGAAGGCGCCACGACCTATAGGCAAGTTCGTGCCGTGGCAGTGAAATAAGAGCGGGTCAGATCTTCTCGCGTCTTCTGTAGTGCCGACAGGCAACGTCCTTCACTAAGTAGTTCTTTCATCGCGGGTGGCTTCCCTTTGGCAGCCCGTCTGTGTCGCATCTCCAGTCTTCAAACAACCACCATAATATGTAGTGACCGGTTGGGCGTTCGTGTGTCTCTTTATCTCAAGCCCTAATGGGGAGCGCGAGACTGTGCAGGCTCCCGGCCAAAAATTGTCGGCACATTGCGCGAAAAGCGACCATCACACGCCCAGTCTTATTCTAGATAAACGATTATAAATCAAATGGTTAGTCAATGGATAAAGAGCCTCGGTAACGGCATGCCCCTTGCTCGGTTGGGGGTGCCATGATGCACTCTAGACCAAACAGGCTGAGCAAATTCCGTTCACGAGAAGGAGGTTTTACCCTTCTTGAGATCATGATCGTGGTCGTCATTGTTGGGATCGCTGCGGCGTTGGCTGTTCCGAATCTGACGTTTATGTATGCCAAGTACGAGCTGTATCAAACAACCACGACAGTCTATAACCGCCTCATCATGGCTCGCTCTGCTGCCATTAGCCGGAGCGCTATGATTGTGGCTACACCGGTCAATGTTCCATTGGGCCAAGACCAGGTGACGTTTACGGCGCCTCTTGGAGCCGAGACGTTTCCTCTCACTGTGAAGCTTGTTCTTCCGTTGCCGGTCAATCCGATCGGGTATACGCCAAGAGGACTGAGTACCTCGCCTTTGGCGGCTCAGACGATTCAATTGCAAAGCGTACGCGCCCCCAGTTTGATCTATTCGATCTCACTCGCGCCTTCGGGGAAAGTGACGTGGTGTCGGCAGGCCATCAACCCTTGTGTGTTGAACACCACATCATGAAAAGAGGAGCAGTCGAAACCACTATGAAGGTACGCAACGAAAAGGGTTTCACGCTTGTAGAGGTGCTCGTCTCGGCCGCTATTCTCGGTGTGGGTGTAATGGGTATGGCTGCCATGCAAGGCATCTCGTTTACGAAGAACGTCGATGCCAACGACCTTTCCGTCATGACAAATGTGGCGGCCGACATGATGGAGCGCATTCAAGGCAACCGGCAGTTTTCCTGGGCCTATAACAATTTGGATACCACGGGGCCTGGAAATTGTCTGGCAGGCGGAATCCCCGCTCCTGCGCCGGCCTCGCCATTTTTCTGGGTCGCGCCCTCGATTGCCGCGACGAGAGCGATTCAGGGCGATTGTGTGCAGTGGCGAACGTTGGTCTTGGCCTCGAACTTATTGAACCCACGGGGCACCGTCCAAGTCGTACCGGTATTGCCGGCTCGGGCCGATTCAAGCGCTGTCCAAGTGACGGTGCGGCTTCAATGGACAGAACGCACCTCAACACAACGCACGCGCGTGGTGGCGTTTCAGACGGTGATCGAACCGGAATAGAGGCGCCAAGTGGGTACGTATAAAACGAGAGTGCAGGGGGTGCCCATGAGACAATTGTTGGACGGGCAGGAGCAAGGCCAGAAGGGCTTTACGCTCGTAGAGGTCATGGTTGCAACGATGATGACCACCGCAATTGTGGCGGCGGGGTTCAGCGCGCTTGTTGTGAGCCAAAAGAGTGCGCGTATCACCGGACAGGTTGGACAAACCCAGGCGACTGCGCGAACCGCCCTCGACATGATCACGGCGGATCTGAAACTGGCCGGATTCGGGATGCGAGGGCTAACAGCTGCTGTCGGCGGATGTCATGTGAATGGCACGCCATCGGCACTGATTCCAGGCGACAACAACCCTCTAGGAGCAGACTTCGGGTCAGATACCATCTCCATGGTCGTTCCGATGACGAATTCGATCACGGCAGTGGGACCGCTCTGGCAGGTTTCCCTTCCGCCTGGGGGAATTATCGGCGGGTTAGGCGGGTCGATTGCGAATGTGCCGATGCCAGCCAACGCGACGACCGCGATGGCCAACGCGATTCCGGGTGGCGCAGCCGCTCTTCTCGGCATGTCTGTTTCTTTAGGAGGAGTGTCTGGTTCGGTCATTCAGGCAGTGAACGCCGGAGGGATGGTGCTGAATCCGGCTATTCCTGGACCCATAGCATTCGGTGGGGGTACGCAGGTCTATCTGCTTCAGTGCATCACCTATCAAGTGATTCCTCCTCCTGACGCGCTCAATCTCTGTCAGGGTGCTGCGCCTTGTCTGGTGCGGGGGGCTGTTCCGATTGCGATGGTGGGCCTGGGCGGACCGCCGAACTGTAACCAGATTAATTCGGGCTGCATTCCCATCATGGATGGGGTGGAAGACCTCCAACTAGCCTATGCCTGTGACGGCTGCGATCCTCGGGTGAATAACGGAATTCCCGACTTGCAGCCGGATGACCTGGATCTGTCCAATCAGTTTGACCAGGCCGATTTCATTACCAATCGGAACTGGTTTGGCACGGCCGGCCCCTATGGCACCTACATGACTCCGAACAAAATACGATTGGTTCAAGTCAACATCGTGGCCCGCGAAACCCGAGCCGATCAAGGTATAGGGGAAGCCAACTCAACCCCGGTGCACAGCACCGTGATTCCTGTTGTCAGCGACCACAATCATGCGAACGGTGTCTTTGCTCTCGGGGATAATGCCTCTCCGGCACAGCAAGCGGCCTACTTCCAGTTTCGTCGGCGCATCCTGACCAGGACCATCGAACTCCGCAACCAAAGGCTGTAATCATGTTGACCTGTCATGCGACATCGAGCAAAGACCGGCTGTGCTGTGATGAGCGAGGGACGTCGTTCATGACGGTCATGCTGTTGACGTTGATTACCGGCTCCTTGGGTGTTGCTGCGCTAACCATGAGCGGGCTTGAAAACTCGATGGCCGGCTCGATTCGCATGGTTGAGGAGGGTACCGATGCCGCGGAGTCCTGTGTGGGAACTGCGGTTCGCGCGATCCGATTGACGATCGACGACCCGCAAATGACCGGGCCAGCTGCGGTGCTCATTGCTCCGCTCGGCCCTGTGCCCGCCCTTAATCAAGCGGTGTTCACACAGGAAATAAACGGAACGCTTCGAAATAATTCGGACGTCGCAGTAGGAGCTGGCAACGCGCCGAATCTTACGATGAATGTGAACGGGTACATTGTGAACGGGGATATCGATTTCCTCTATTCCAAGCAACGGACTGGGAGTGACTTTGCTGATCCAGACAAGCCGACCTTCGATCAGTTCTATCGCGTAGACTGTGTGGCGGCAAATGCGGCGACAGGGGCTACCAGTCGGGTCATCGTAACCTTTGATTGCCTGAACACCACCGGTGAAGGCTGCGTAAAGCGGGGGAGTAATGGTTAAGGGACAACATGGTACGAATGTTGAGATCCTGGATCTTGCAAAGCGCAGTGGTAGTACTTTAACGCTGCTGTGTGGCGTGGTGATTAGTTGTTTGGTTGCGGTTGTTCTTGTTGCCATAGCCACTCCCTCATCGAGTTATGCCGATGAGCCGCTACCAGCTGCTGCGGCGAGCTATCCGACCGGGAAAATAACGTCGATTTATGAGCGGACATTCCAGATCGATGGACGCACGGTCAGCCTCGCGCCGGAGGTAGTGCTTGTCGACCGACATGGAGATCCGTTGGCTGTAACAGATCTCAGAGTCGATATCGATGTGAAGTATCACATCCAAAAAGGTACAACCGATAAGATCGATTGGATGCTGCTGATTTTGCCTGAATGACACCCGAATGATAAAGGTGGGAACAGAGATGCACGACTGCACGCGACTGGAGAGCAAGAGGGAGGGTGCCATGAAACGCCGGAATGTTGCACTTCGTGGAGCCGTCATCGCTGCGTTGGCCTGTGTGCTCACGGGGCCGAGCATCGGTTCCGCGCAGACGATGGATCAGTATTATGCGGTCCCTCCATTTGTCAGTGATCAGGTACTCCCGAACATTATCCTGGTGCTCGACAACTCCGGCAGCATGAGCGGACTGGCTTGTGATTTGTCTAACCCGGCGGATGGAGACTGCAGCGATGCCGGCGACAGGCCTTTCACAAGCGCGTCCTCTTTCGCAGGGTATTTCGATTCTCTCCTTTGTTACACCTACGATACCGGTGATGCTCGCTTCGAGCCCGCGACGGTAAAGGCGGCATTGGCGACAGCTTGTTCCGATACTGAATGGGATGGCAACTTCCTAAACTTTGCGACCTTCCGGCGGTTCGATGCCCTCAAGAAATCGATGATCGGGGGCGATTGTTTTATAGCGAGAGCTGCGGATGGAACCTGTCCAGCGTATGGTGCCCCCGCATTAAAGACAATTCGGGCGCAAGCCACAGGAGTAAATACAGAGCTAACGGATACGGAATATGCTGGAGGAGCAGGAGCCACTACATATGTTGGAAGAATTCCACTGGCCGACAGGTCTGGGAGTCCCGCAACACTCTGGATCGGTACCGCCGGGGCGTATTTCTGCATCGATAACGACAATACGTTTAATACTGACTGCGGAGACGGCTACAGCCAACGAAAGTATTGGCTGAAGATTGGCTATAGCACCGAGCCAACAGGTGTCATCCAGCAGATCGGAGCGCAAGCTCGGTTTGGCCTCTTTGAATTCAAGCCGGCCGGAGATGGCGCGAGGATGCTGGTAGGTGTTGGGTCTCGCCAGTCGATTGACTTTTCAGGCTCCACGGTAGAGACGTTCACGACAAATACAGCGGCGATGGTGGATGCGGTTCAAGAGTCGTTTCCTTCGACATGGACGCCGTTGTCTGAGTCGATCTACGAAACGGTACGGTATATCGCACAAATCAATTCGACCTATCTCACGACGGCGTATGTTTATCCCATTGCGTACTCTGGTGGAAACTCCAATGGTGTAGCGTTTGGAGGGGCAGGTGTGGGCTCTATTGGTGCATCAGAAATCACCGCCCTCACCGGGACGGAAACCTGTCCTGCCGGGTATATCGCGAATGCTTGCGGGCGCGACCCATTCTTCTTTGGCAGCAACCATACCCCGCCCTGGGCATCGACATCGACCCAGGTGACGTGCTGTAAGACGTTCGTCATTCTGGTCACGGATGGAGAACCAACCCAGGACACGAACATTCCCGCCGGGCTGCAGGATTATGCTCATGGGCAACATGGGCAACATTGTGTTGGAGGAAACACCACCATCCATGCACCGAATGGAACCTGCAACACGAATACCTCGACGCCTGCTGCGACGCTCCTGGGCGAGCACAAAACCGATTATGCCAGCAGCGGAAATCATTACCTCGACGATGTGGCCTACTGGGCGCATACGAACGACATGAGGCCTTGTAGCGGTACGGCTGATGGTACGATCGCCGTGCTCGGCGTAACCGGCCATTGTTTGCAAGGTTATCAGAACGTCACGTTCTATACCTTCTTTGCTTTTGGAAATATTGCGGGTCGAGAAATCCTGATGCACACGGCAAGGCTCGGAGGATTTGAAGATACTAACGGAAATAATCTTCCTGACTTGACCTCGGAGTGGGATAAGGTCATCAACGCGACAGGTGCGCCTGGAACCGACGGGATCCCTGATAACTACTTTGAGTCTTCCAACGTAGACGATCTGCAAGATCGCTTGATGGCTGCGATTACGGCGATTCTACGAAAGAGTGCGTCGGGTACGTCGATTTCAGTGTTGGCGACATCGTCCACCGGCGAAGGCTCCATCTACCAGGCCTATTTTTATACGACTGATGTAGGTCAGGGCGGCGCCAATATCAAGTGGACGGGGTATACCCATGCCTTGTTTGTCGATACCTTCGGGAACTTCCGCGAAGATACCAATCAGGACGGAGTACTGACCTATGACCTAGATCGGATCATCGTGAGCCGGTACGACAATGACCCGTCCAGTCCGAACTACCAAAAGGTGATGGTTGATAAGTTCGTGGACGTGAACTCGGACGGGGTCGCGGATAGTACCACACCGGTGTTTACCGGAGACCTTCGGACAGTAATACCAATATGGGAAGCGGGGAAAGAACTGGCGCTGGGTACGTCAGCCTCTCGAAAAATTTTGACGTGGGTTGATCCTGATAATGATGGCGTCGTCGACGCCGGCGAACAAATTGCATTCACGACGGCTAACTGTGCGGCGCTGCGGGACTATCTCCGGTACGCAGGCGATGCCTGTTCGGGATCGAGCAATGCCATGAATCTGATTAACTTCATTCGGGGAGATGAGGTGACGGGATTGCGGACGCGCATGATAGAAGTGCCTGTTGGAAGTGGGAACTTCAAAGTCTGGAGGCTTGGAGATCCCATCCATTCAACTCCCACGGTCGTTGCGGCGCCTAAAGCACGATATGATCTAGTTTACGGAGATCCCACGTACACCACATTCTATACGCAGTATCGTACGAGACGGCAGATCGTCTATGTGGGAGCCAACGACGGCATGCTCCACGCGTTCAACGGGGGCTTTTACCACAAGGGGGATAATCCAACGACAGGCGCGACGGTTGAGCATGGTTGGTATACGAAAAATCCGACAGACAATTCCAGCGGTTCTAACTTAGGGGCTGAGTTGTGGTCGTTTATTCCGCACCAGCTCTTGCCGCAATTACAGTGGCTGGCCAGGACAGATTACACCCACGTGTACTATGTGGATCTAAAGCCGACAATCACGGAAGCGCGTGTCTTCACACCTGATGCCGACCATCCTGGGGGATGGGGCACGATTCTCATTGGGGGATTCCGGATGGGCGGCAGTTGCGGGCAATGTGCAGTGGGCTCCGGTGCGCCGCCGATGACTGCCACGATCGGTGGGGTTTCCCGAACATTCCACAGTGCCTACTTTGCGTTGGATGTGACAAATCCCGAAGCGGATCCCAAGTTGCTCTGGGTGTTCACCGATAGTGGGTTGGGTTTGACGACGAGCTACCCGGCTGTGGCGCGTATGAATCCGACGACGGATTCCTCAATCGATCCTTCCAATGAGAAATGGTATGTGCTCTTTGGGTCTGGCCCGAACGGGTATCAGGCCGATCTCCCTTCCGCTCCGGCGCAAACGGCCAGTCTCTATACCGTTGACTTGAAATTCGGGCCAAAGGTTGCGGCTGGAGGGAGTTTGACTACAATGCCTATCGGATCTTGGCGGTCGTTTATGGGCCATGTCGTGGCTGTCGACAAAGATGGGGATTGGAGGACGGACGTCGCCTATGCTGCGCGGACGATCCATGATGGAGCATTGCCCTGGCGAGGGAAGATGTATCGGCTGACCCTGAGGTGCTCTGCTGCGCCCTGTGCTCCGACCAGTTGGGGGATTGCCAATGGGGCCAATCGTGCGCCTACGGAAGTGTTGGATACATTTTGGGATGCGGCAAGTTCAACGACCAAGGAAATGGGACCATCTGCGGCCTCCCCGGCGGTGACGGTCGATGACACCAATAAGGTCTGGGTGTTCTTTGGTACGGGTCGATACTTCGGCAATCCAGACAAAGTTGATAACACCATACAGCGATTATTCGGAATCAAGGATTCTGTGTTGAGCGGAACGTGTTCGGAAACCAGCATCGTCAGTTGTTACGATGATGACCTCGTGGATGTGACCAACGCGGTCATCTGCCTCATTTGCAGTGGGAGCACCAATCAAGTCACAGACCCCACGAATCCAGGAGTGACTTCGTTGAACGGAACAGGCACGACCTCTATGATGGGTTTGGTGCAGAGCAAGGATGGATGGCGGGTGAATCTGCCGGGCCCTGTGACTCTGACCGATCCCGTGAGCGGGATTGCGACGAACTACGGCGCTGAGCGGTCTGTTGTCAACCCGACGTTAATTGCTGGGACAATCTTCTTTCCGACCTTTGCTCCGGCGAATAACTTCTGCGCTTCGAATGGGGTAAGCTATCTCTATGTACTGTTCTATAAGACGGGGACGGCCTCTACCGTACCAGTAATTGGAACGACCGTTTCTGGTGGAAATGCCAACGTGCAAGGCAAGGCTAGCAATGGAGTTGGGTTAGGATCGGGCGGAATCGTACATTGTGGTCAAGACTGTAGCTTCAAAAACCAAAACGATACGGGGAACACCTCATCTATGGATGTGAACCTTGAGGGAAATTACAGTCGCTATGTGAATTGGGTGCATCAGCGGGACTAGAGTTATGTGATTCTGTTGCTCCGTGTGAATACAGGCATTGGTTTTGAGAGGAGAATTGAGAAGGTGATGTTTCTTCGAAGCCGCCAGTTTCTTTCATTGGGGGCTGGCACTCTCAGTATCGTTCTTGGCGTAGCTTGTAGCGGCGGTGGTACGAGCGATGTTTCTCCCCAAGCTACTCGATCAGGGGGGAATCGGCCTCCAGTTGTGACCTCAGCGAAAATTCTTGACGCCCCGCTATCATTGGCTGTTCCTGTTTCGGTGCAGATCCAAGCCGAGGATCCAGAGCGGGAAGCAGTCACCTACCAATATCAATGGTATGTGAACGAAGTTCCTATGGCGGGTCAAACGAATCCGACCCTGTCACCAGACGGTCTTCGGCGAGGCCAGCGGGTCAGTGTGGAAATTGTTCCTGCCGACTCTGTGCAGAAAGGTCAGGCTTACAGGACGGCAGGAGTGCTCGTTGGAAATACTCCTCCCGCGGTATCAGCTGCGGTCCTGCAGCTTGCAGATAGCGGTGCAAGAGTTGAAGCGCAGGTTGAGGCCAGCGACCTTGATCATGATCGGATAGATCTCACCTATAGATGGCTTCAGGAGAATAAGGTCATCAAGGAAGGCGAAGAGGCATCGCTCTCCACCAAGGGCCTGAATCCACGGGTGCCCGTGGTTGTAGAGATTATTGCACGGGACCCAGAAGTGGTGGGGAAGCCATTTCGCTCCACGCCTCTTCTGCTGATCAACCATCCTCCCCAAATCGTCTCTGCTCCTCCTGCTCCTGCAGGGACAGGAGTATACGAATATCTTGTCAGGGCTGTTGATGATGATGGTGATCCGATCACATTTCAGTTGGAGCAAGCGCCGGTAGGCATGACCATTGATGAAGCGACGGGTCATCTCATCTGGGCAGTATCGGCCGATCAAGTTGGCGCAGTTCACGTGAAGGTGCTTGCGAAAGACGGACAGGGCTTTGCCACCTATCAAGAATTTGATTTAACATTTTCAAGAGAAACCGCACCTGCCAAGCTTGCTGGCGTCTGATTCGTTGTTCTGCTTGTCTCGCCTTTTCTTCCTCTGCTAGAATCAACGCAGTTGACGATCTAGGAGGGAGACTATCCTGCATTCGTGCGTAAACTAAAACTACGAGAAGGCACGAACACTGCCGTCCTCTTCGGTCACCACGACCGGCACCTCAAACTTATTGAGGACGATCTCGGCGTGCGGCTGTCCGCGCGCGGTGAAGAAGTCACCCTCGATGGTCTTCCCGACGCGACTCGCCAAGCCGAACGGATCCTCTTCGAACTCGCGAACCTCACCAACGAAGGTCTGGTGCTGCAAGCCGACGATGTGACGCACGCGTTGACCGCGTTGCGCCAGACACCGGATGCCTCCATTAAAGAGGTGTTGACCAACGCCACGACGATTGTCACGAAGAAGCGGTTCGTCGGTCCGAAATCTCCCACGCAGAAGTCCTACATTGAGGCGATTGAGAAACACGATATTGTGATTGCGATCGGACCTGCCGGTACGGGCAAGACCTATTTGGCCATGGCGATGGCGGTTAGTGCTTTGATGAAGAAGGAAGTGAGTCGCATCATTCTGGCGCGGCCCGCAGTGGAAGCCGGCGAGAAGCTCGGCTTTCTCCCCGGTGACATGTATGCAAAGGTAAACCCGTATCTTCGCCCTCTGTATGATGCGCTGTTCGACATGATGGATATGGAGCGGGCCAATCGCATGATTGAACGTGGGGATATCGAGATCGCGCCGTTGGCATTTATGCGCGGGCGTACGTTGAACGACTCGTTCGTGATTTTGGACGAAGCTCAGAATGCCACAGCTGAACAGATGAAAATGTTCCTCACCAGATTGGGATTTCATTCAAAGGTGGTCGTGACCGGAGATATCACACAGATCGATCTGCCGTCTGAGCGGGTGTCCGGCCTCATCGAAGTGAAAGAAATCTTGCGCGATATCGAAGGGATTGCCTTCGTGTATTTCGATGAGAAGGATGTGGTCCGTCATCGGCTGGTCCAGGACATCGTCAGAGCCTATGATCGACATCAGTCTGCAACTGGTGGTGATCCCAGGCTATCCAAGGGGCCGGCCGCGCCGCAATTGTCGCCATCCGGGTCCAACAAGTGGTCTTCCTCTGGTTCTCCGCCCCGCGGTTCATCGGGCCAATCCCACTAGTCGCGCGAATTCTTCATGCCTATCTGTTGCTACTATTTCACGTCGACATTCATGAAGAGTCTGCGCTAATGGCTGTCTATTTGCATGTGCGGCTGACTCGCGTGAGGGTACGCCAGGCGGTACTGAGGCGTCTGGCAGAGCGTGTGCTTGTCGCGGTTGGGGAAAAGCAGTCAGAGCTCAGCATTGATCTGGTAGGCGACGGGCGAATGCGTCGATTGAATTGCCAGTATCGGAAGAAAGATCGTACCACCGACGTCCTGGCGTTTGCCATGCGAGAGTCGGCCAGCCCGGTGTCGGCGCTCCTGGGCGATGTGGTGATCTCGGTGCCGACGGCCCAGCGACAAGCAAAAGAGGGTGGACGATCTCTCAGTGAGGAGCTGGCCTGGTTACTGGTTCATGGAATACTGCATCTCTGCGGGTATGACCACGAGCGGAGCGATGCGGAGGCGCGTCGCATGAAACGGCGGGAGCAAGCGGTGTTACGTGGGCTGCGGCCGATTCCGACATTGGCGACGGTGCCACGGGTGAGTCGGATTGGTACTGGACAATGAAGGCGAGGAGAGGGTAGCGATGGGATGGTTTCAGCGGCTGAGCGATGGGCTCAGCAAGACGCGTCAGGTCGTTCGGCAGTCGCTGGATCGAGTTTTGGGGCGTACGCCCGATCCGGCGATGTTGGAGGAGTTGGAAGCCGCGTTGCTCACGGCAGACTTGGGTGTGCGGGTGGTCGACCGATTGATGACCCATGTGCGCGAACATGCCAGAGGGGCGGATGCAGCCAACCCTGAAGCGTTGCAGAATGTGCTGAGCCGGACCCTGTACGGTGTCTTGGCGCCGGTGCAAGGGCCGTCGCTGGAACAGTTGATCGAGAAGGGGCCGAAGCCCTTTGTGGTCCTGATGGTTGGAGTAAATGGCGTCGGGAAAACGACGACCATCGCTAAGATGGCGCAACGGTTGGTGCAGGATGGTCGCCGCCCTCTGCTCGTAGCCGGCGATACCTTTCGCGCGGCGGCGATCGATCAGCTGCAAGTGTGGGCGGATCGAGTCGGAGTAGACATGATTCGGCATCGGCACGGTGCAGATCCAGCAGCCGTCGCGTTCGACGGCATCGTGGCTGCCAAGGCGCGCGCGGTCGATGTGGTGCTCATTGATACGGCCGGCCGGCTGCATACGAAGTCTAATTTGATGGAAGAATTGCGGAAGATCGTTCGGGTGATCGGCCAGGCGCTGCCAGGGGCGCCGCATGAAATTCTATTGGTGTTGGATGCGACGGTCGGACAGAACGCGTTGGCGCAAGCGCGACAGTTCAAGGACGTTGTCGGCGTCACCGGATTAGCGCTCACCAAGCTTGATGGGACGGCGCGCGGTGGGATTGTGGTGGCCATCGCCGATGAACTGAAGCTGCCTGTCCGTTTGATCGGTGTGGGAGAGGCGGTCGAAGATCTGCAGGACTTCAATCAGGAAGCCTTCATTGCCGCGTTATTCGGCCAGCCAGCCGCTCGGTCATAACCCGCCATTTTCTTTTCGCTCCGAACCCCCTGTGCTATGGTGGTGACGTATCTCTTTGGAGATTGTTGGCAATAGCATTCACCCGATTCAGGGGCAGAGGTTTCGAATGATCAAGATCTTAATCGTCGACGATGACCAGATGAACTGCGATCTCCTTCAGACTGTGTTCATGCGGCATGGGTATCAAGTGATCACCACGACCAGCGGTCGTGAAGGGCTGAATCTGTTTCGCAAGCACACCCCGCGCATTACGTTGCTCGATCTGCGCATGCCGGAGATGGACGGATTGACGGTCTTGAAAGAGATTCGGGCCATCGATCCTGAGGCGCCGGTCATTATTCTAGGAGGCGGAGCCACAGAAGTGCAGGAAAACCAGGCCCGGTCCCTGCGAGTCACCGACTTCATCCGGCGCGGACTGTCGCTCGATATTTTGGTCGAAGCGGTGCACCGGGTGTCTCAGATGCCGGTCAAGGTCAATCCGACGCCGGTCTCCCCGATTCCCCCGTTCGCCGGGCAAGAGACGGCTGAGTCGGTGTTGGTCGTCGATGACGATCCGCTTGTGCGCGATTTGCTCGTGCAGTTCCTCAGCCTGCGCGGGTACCGGACGTTGGGTGTGAAGGATGGCTATGAAGCGTTGCGGGTGGTCGAAGAAGCCGCGCCGGATTTGTTGCTTCTCGACATGGTGATGCCCGGGTTGTCCGGGATCGACGTACTGAAAGCACTCCGGGAAAAAGAGTATCCCGGCGGCGTGATCATCATGACCGGGAGTCACAACGAAGAGATGTTGGAGGAAGCCTGGTCGTTGGGTCCGCAAGAAGTGTTGGGAAAGCCGATTGCTCTCGATCGCCTCTTGACCGCCATCCAGCTCGTGCTCGTCTGTCGCGAGTGCTAACCCCCGTTGTCGCTGCCGCTCGGAAAGCCGATCGGGCACGATCGGCTTTCCCCCCCATCCAGCTTGTGCTCGCCTGCCGCGAGTGTTAAAACCCTTCCGATGCCAGTCGGAAGCACGCGCCTCGGTTTCATCACTCGTCTCATCGGATTCTCGCTGCTCCTGCCTCTGTCACAGGGCCAGGCCGGCGATCTTCCTGCGTCTCCTCCTGCCATTATCCGGCACGAGCTTCGTGCCAGTATCGATCCTGACCAGCATCAGCTGACCGTGATCGATCGGATGGTCGTGCGGGTTGGTGGCTCTCAGCCGACGCTGGATTTCACATTGGCCAAATCGTTGCTTCTCGATACGGTTGCGCTTGTGACATGGGTGGGAAACGTAGAGCGCCTGACACCGGTCTCGAAGTCGCTCGGCGACGACGCAATCGATTCCAATCTCCGCTCCTTCCGTGTCTCGCTGCCCGATCATCAATCTGGAGATGTGACGCTGGAATGGCGGTATCGAGGCGTGATCGATGATCCACCCCGTGAACCACGGCATCTCCGATTCGTCACCCCGAGCGAAACGTCCGGGCACATCGGTCCGGAAGGTGTGTATTTGAGCAGTGAAACTGGCTGGTATCCCGATCTGGCAGGTTCGCTCGCATCCTATGCGCTGACGGTTGAGATGCCGGGTGGATGGACTACGGTGAGTCAGGGGCGTGGAGGTGCGGAGCAGGATTGCTCACGGCCTCGTTCAGATGGATCGTGCCTCAGCCTGCAAACCTGGACTTCAGGTGTGACAGAAGCACTTACCCTGGTGGCCAATCGATTCACGGTCACGACGCGGGATTGGAAGGGTGCCAGTGGACAAGCGGTCCGTCTGGCGACCTATCTGTTTCCCGACGATGCCGCGCTGGCGGACGAATATCTGGATGCGACCGTAAAATATCTCGACGCCTATGTCCCGCTGCTGGGGGCTTTCCCCTTCGAGCAGTTTGCCGTGGTGGAAAATTTCTTTGCGAGCGGCTTGGGGATGCCTTCTTTCACGCTCTTGGGGAGCGGCAGCATCAAGCGTCACTATACTCAACCGTATGCTCTAGGACATGAGATTGTCCATTCCTGGATCGGTAATTCAGTATGGAATCGCCCGGAGAGCGGCAATTGGGTCGAGGGGCTGACCACGTATCTGACGAACTATTACTGGCACGAGCTGATTCACGATGATCGGCAAGCGCGTGAACAGCGGCGATTGATGTTGCAGGGCTACAGTCTTCATGTGACCCCGCAGCTGGACTATCCCATCGCGGCATTCCAGCGAAAGAGCGATGAAAAAGATAACGCCATCGGGTACCAAAAGGCAGCGATGGTGTTTCATCAGCTTCGGCTAGAGATCGGGGATGAGGCTTTCTGGCGTGGTGTGAAACAGTTAGTGGCCGATCTGTCCGGGCGGTATGCCGACTGGCAGGATCTCGAGCGGATCTTTACTCAGACCAGCGGACGGGAGTTGCGGTGGTTCTTTGCGCAATGGATCGAACGGCCTGGCGCGCCTGCCGTCGCCATTGCTGACGCGATGGCATCCCCTAGTCGGAATCAGCCGGGGGCCTATACGTTGCGCGTCAGACTCACCAGGGAAGGCGGGGCGTTTCGGTTCATCCTGCCTTTGGCCATTGCGATGAAAGGTTCAACAGCTTCGGTAGCGGTGGCTTTGGCTGCCGAGCAGCACGACGTCGAGCTGGTGGTTCCGGATGAGCCGCTGCATGTGGCGATCGATCCCGATTTCATGAGTCTGCAACGATTGAAGCGGGAGCAACTGGCCCCGGTGTTGAATCTGTTTGTGACCGACCAGCGAAAGGCGGTGCTGCCGCTGTTTGCTGACAGCGCAACGCCGTTCAAGGAACTCGTCGTGCGGATAGAGGCGCAAGATGCGCAGGCTCCAACCAAGCACAAGACAACCATATTGCCGATGGACATCGTCGCCTTGCCTCCGTCAGGATCGGTGTTGATCGTGGCGACGGCAGACCGTCATGTACAGGTGCAATCGTTGCTTGCGAAAGCATGCGGGGATCTGGCGACGATGGGACCGGATGGATTTCGCATTGCCGGAACCGGCTACGAAGGCCGCCGTATGGCGGTACTGTTGTCCTGTCATCGTCCTGATGCACCCGGTTCGGTGGTGACCGTGTTGTACGCGATGGATCCGGCAGCAGCGGCGAAGGTGGCACGGCTCCTCTTCTTTTATGGGTGGCAGAGCGCGGTGGTTTTCGACGAAGGCACCGTGATCAAGCGCGAAATGTGGCAGGAGTTTCAGGCAATGAAGGAGGTTCGACGTGATGAACAGCGGTAATCGAATGCGCAGTCTGATCGTAGTTGCGATCGCCTTGGTCTTGTGGCCTCAGCTTGGACTGACTGCCGATCGAGCGAAGAGTGCATCAGCAGCCAAGGCACCGGCCAGTGCCGAGCGGCACTTCAAGAATGTGAAGCAGCTCACGTTCGGCCGGCAAAATGCCGAAGCCTATTTTTCCTTCACGGGGAATAAGCTCATCTTCCAGTCAACCAACAACTGGATGAAAGACACCTATGCGGCCACACTGAAACCAGACGATATCCCCCTCGGCTGCTATCAGATGTATGTGATGGATCTGGAGAGTGACAATGTTCGCCTGGTGAGCACCGGGTCCGGTGCCACGACCTGCGGCTATTTCTTTCCTGGCGATCGGCGGGTCCTCTATTCATCCACCCATCTTCACGGGCCGAACTGTCCCCCCAAACCGAAGCGAGAAGGTCCGTACCGCTGGGCTCTCGACGACTATGATCTGTTTGCCGCCCGCATCGACGGGCAGGAGATGCAGCGGTTGACCAATACGCCCGGCTACGACGCGGAAGCCACGGTTTCGCCGGACGGCAAAACCATCGTGTGGACCTCGGTCAGAGACGGCGATTTGGATATTTATGCGATGGACCTCGATGGGTCTCACCATCGCCGCTTGACCGACGATGTCGGCTACGATGGCGGGGCGTTCTTTTCTCCGGACAGCAAACGCATTGTCTATCGGGCGTCCCATCCCACGGATCCGGCGGAGATCGCGCACTACAAAGAGTTATTGGGGCAGCGGCTGGTGGAGCCGGGCCAACTGGAACTGTTCATCATGAATGCCGACGGCAGCGGAAAGCACCAGGTGACCTCGAACGGCGCATCAAATTTTTCACCCTTCTTTCACCCGGACGGGAAACGGATCGTGTTCTCTTCGAACGTGGAAACCCGCGGAGAGGGCGGACGGCCGAGCTTTCATCTGTATCTTGCGGGCGATGACGGCGCCGGGTTAGAACGTTTGACGTTTGACGGGCAGTTCAACAGCTTTCCGATGTTCTCGCCGGACGGCAAGCGCGTGGTCTGGGTGTCCGACCGCAACGCGAAGCAGCCGGGCGAGTTCAATGTCTTCCTGGCAGATTGGGTGCCGTAAGGCAGCGATACGTGGCGAGTGATCGGTCACATGGATAATTCTGATCCAGTTCCCTCCTCGGGTCAGGAGTCGCGAGCCTCGTCTCTCGTGTCTCTGGCCAGTCTCTGTGCGGCTTTGGTTTGTGTGTTCTGGGGGCTCCGCCAACTCGATGGTCCGACCGCGCGGTATCTGCGAACGATCACGACGCCGGAAGGCGGCGGGACGTTGACAGTTCCCTGGATGGCGTTCGTGAGTCATGCCGGGAACTGGATCGGCGACGGGAGGCAGTTGTTGATCGTCAGTGCGATCCTGCTGGCCGTCGGGTGGATGCTGCCGGTTTCGCGCGGGCTTGTGATCGGCGTCCAAACCCTGTGGGCGCACGGGTTGGCCACGGTCCTCGTCCATACGGTGAAGCATCTCGTCGGCCGGCCGCGGCCGAAATTCTCTGCATCGGGCGAGTGGTCGATCGCGCCGTCGCTGGCCTCCGGGTTCGACTCCTTTCCGTCCGGCCATACCACGGCGACGTTTGCACTCGCGGTTGTTCTGAGCCGCCGCTTTCCCTTGCTGGCATCGCTGTTCATCGGCATCGCGGCATTCGTCGCGCTCAGTCGGGTATTGCGCGGATCGCACTTTCCCAGCGATGTCTTCGGCGGATGGGTATTGGGGACAGTAAGCGGGATGGTGGCGGCGGCTCCGTGGAAAGACTGGCGTTTGTCGATAGAATCCGCGCTGTATCAGACCGCAATCGGAACGGTGTGGGGCTTTGCGCTCTTGTGGGCATTGGCTGTTCCGGTCGAGGCCGGACCGGAAGGCCTCATTCTCACTGGGGTTGGTGCCTCGCTGGTGGTTGTCGGCGTTTGGAGTCGCATGCGCATGCGATGGTCGAGCCACGCAGCTGCTACGATGAGATCGGCACAGGGGCCGATGATGGCGATGGCCATTGGGTTATCGCTGATGTCCACGGCACCGATAGTGATGGCGGCAGCCGGGTTACTCTGTGTGGCGTTCTGGTTTCGTGGAGATCCGGTCCAGAATATTGCAGAAGAGTCCTGCTGGATCCCTGTAGTAAGGGAGTGTGAGTTGGCGGCTGTGGTACTGCTTAGCCTGGCCGTTCTCGTGGCGGGTCGAGGTGTTCTGCCATGGTCTTGAGGCGTGAAGACGATTGTCCGCCCCGCGCGGTTCACATGTGCTAGTGACCGAAGATTTTTGGTTCAAGAGCCGGTGGCGGCGGGAGTATTCCCTCTGGAATCTTCACCATCGGCTCACTGGCTAAGAGCAGATAGCCGTAGCGCTTTAAGATCGGCTGGTAATTCTTGAGATCCCCCGGCAGTTTGTCCACAAAGGATTCCGGTAATAGAATCATCGTGCGGCCAGGCTGGCTCAAGGCCGTGCGGAGATTCGCTTCTTCACCCGATCCCACAAAGAGCACTTTTCGCCTGGCATAAAAGGCCGTTGAAGGTCGCGTCGCTCCGTAGGCGATCAGTTGTTCGCCCGGCGCCAGGTTCAATCCTGCCGCGTAGGCCAGCTCTTGCTGCGGCGCGACGAAATAGCGATTCGCTGCCGGCAGAACGAAGATCATCAGCGCAAGCACCACGCCGAACAAGGATCCGCCGGCTGCCCAGAAAGCCCCGCCGCGCCTGGTTTCGGACAGACCGAACAATCCCACCAGTCCCATACCTACCAGCAAGACTGTGGCGGCCATATAGGGTCCGCTGCCCAGTGAGAGCTGCGTGGCCAACGGATATTCCTTCGTGAGCTTGCTTGCCAGCATCGTGTCGTAGATCCAGGGCAGACAGGCCATGGCTCCCGCCAGAAGAAATCCCAGCCACATGACCAGGTGAACAGACGCATTGGCACCTCTGGTCGAAGGCTCTCTCACGCAACGCGACCAATAGGAGGCGGTCAGGATCGCGGCGGCGGGAAAGAGCGGTCCGATGTAATGGGGGAGCCTCGTCGAAGAGAGCGTGAAAAACACGAAGGTCGCGAAGACCCAGGCGGCGGCGAACCAGTCTAATTTGTCTGTAGGTGTGGGAACAGGGATGACGGTCGATGAGTCTGGTACCTCGCCGGACATTTCACGTGTCAGGGGTAAGGCCTTACGTTCTGCGCGCCAGCTCTTGTAGGTCTGCGGCCAGGCAAAGAGCAGCCAGCCGCTCCAGGGGAAAAAGCCGAGCAGCAACACCGGAATGTAGAACAAGAACCCGAAGCTGTGCCCTTCCATTGGCTTGAGAAAGCGCCCGACAGTGTTGGCCTGCGCGGAGGCAGTGTACTCGCTGCCGTGGAGCCACCACATGCCCGCGTACCAGGGCAGCGCGATCAGAATCGTCAATGCCGTGCCCGTGAAGGGGCGTCCTTCCTGCCAGAAGGACCGCCACTGTTTCGTGAGAGACAGGTAGAGCGCCACGACGATCAGAGGAACAAGGAACCCCACCGGTCCCTTTGCCAGCGTCGCAATGCCCATGGCCACATAGCAGATCCACATCCAGGGGCGTCGCTCGCGCGTGGTCTGAAATCCCAGCCAGAAGGCGAAGAGCGAGAGCGTGGTGAAAAAGATCAGCACGCTGTCGGTCAGAGCCATGCGATTGAGCCCGATCATCTGAAGATTGAGCGCCAGCATCAGCGCGGCAAGCAGACCCGTATTCGCATCGCGCAGGCGCGCGAGAAACAGATAGAGCATCAGGACCAGGCCGAGTCCGAAGAGCGCCGACGGGAATCGCGCGGCGAACTCGCTGACGCCGAAGGTCTTATACGACGCGCTCATCAGCCAGTAGACCAGTACGGGTTTCGCGTAGCGGGGTTCGTAGTTGAAGGTGGGGCTCATCCAGTCGCCGGTTTCGAGCATTTCTCGTCCGGCTTCGGCGTTGCGGCCTTCGTCGCGATCGGTCAGGCCAAGCGCGCCTAGATTCCAAAAGAACAGGATGCCGCAGAGGATCAGCAGCACTGCGATGTGACGAATGACCGGCGATGGATGTCCGGGCGAAAGCCCGGGCAGCTGCGAAGCGGACTCACTCATCCCTGATCGCTCTTGACGGGGTTGGTGTGCTTCGGGCGGTAGATCAGCATGAGATTGCGCACGTAGACGACGGCGCCGATGCTCTGCCCGGCAATGAAGACCGGATCTTTCCGATAGATGGCATAGGCCAGCGTGATGAGGCCTCCAACGAGGCTCAAGTACCAGAAAGAGATCGGCACTTTGCTGGACGCACTGCGTTCCGAGGCGAGCCATTGCACGATCCACCGGCCGAAGAACAGACCCTGGCCGAGAAATCCCGTGGCAATCCAGATAGTGTCAGTCGTGATCATAGAAAGGGAGCCGCGAGTTAGTGACGTAGTGTGTACCGTAAACAGCGATGTTGCATCCAGCGCACGGCGATCAGATCGTAGAGGCTCTTGAAGAGCCGGTTGCCGACGCCGTATTTGGAAGTCCCGTGCGCCCGGGGATGGTGGCTGACCGGAATTTCGGTGACGGTGAAGCCGTGCATGAGGGCTAAGGCCGGGAAAAACCGGTGCATGCCGGTAAAGAGCTGCAGCTTGTCCACGACGGCGCGCCGGAAAATTTTCAAGGAACAGCCGGTGTCGTGCACGCGGTCACCGGTCACGGCGCTACGCACCGCGTTGGCGATGCGCGAAGACAGCTTTCGGACGAGATTATCGTTGCGGCTGGTGCGCCACCCGCACACCAGATCGAATTGCCGTAGAAGGGGCAGCATCTTGTCGATGTCGGCCGGATCGTTTTGCAGATCGCCGTCCAGTGTAATGACCAGTTCGCCGGTGGAATGTTTGAATCCGGCGTCGAAGGCGGAGGATTGTCCGTAGTTCCGGTCGAAGTGCAGGACGCGGACGGCCGGATAGGTTTGTTGGAGCCGGTCCAGCAATTCGCTGCTGCCGTCGCTGCTGCCGTCATCCACGTACACGAGTTCGAACGGTGCCGTTTTGGATTCTTCGCGAGCCGACAGGACCTTGAGCACCCGTTCGGTCAGCGGCGTGAGATTGTCCCGTTCATCCTTGATGGGAATGACGACGGAGGCCCATGGGCGAGGTGATGGGCTCATGAGGCGTAGCGCGGTCTGGATGAGTGTAGCAATATTGTCACGTCGGCATTCTAACGAATGGTCCGGAGACCGTCAAACGCCGGATCGTTCGCTTTTGCGATGTTGCGCGGGCGGGTGTGCTGTTACTTGACCACCAGCACCGTGCAAGGGGACAAGCGCACGAGATTTTGCGACGTGCCGCCCCAGATGCGGCCGAAGATGTTGGAGTGCCCGGTGAAGCCGACGACCAGGAGATCGAAGTTCCCGTCTTTGGCAAACGTTGTGATGGCCTCTACGGGATGTCCGGGCACGACATGGGACGTGAGTGTGACTCTCTGGGTGGCCGCCACCGCTTCCGCTTCCTGTATCACGCGGTGGAAAAACTCCCGGGCCTCCTCCTTCGCTTCGTCCAGTTCGCCCATCAGCGCGCCGTAGCGCGGCAAGTGCTCCTCGACGGAAATTTCATGCAACTCCGCTCCGTCGCGCTTCGCGAGAGCCAGCGCCGTTTGGAGCGCTTTCTTGGCGCCCTCGGATCCGTCGTTGCCCACCAGGATTTTTCGAAACATGGTCAGGCCTCCCTCCGTGAGATGCAATAGCGGCGTTATCGAACTGAACCAGACTGAGGCTATTTCGGCGGCTTGTTGTCCGTCCAGCGTTCTTCGGCAGGCTTGCCGCCGGGGTCGAACCATCGCTCAGCGATCAGCGTGGGGATAATCGCCGTCAGGATCACCACGGTCACCAGTGTCGCATACTGCTCGCGGGTGATCAGATGATGTTCCAGTCCGAAGAGCGACGAAATAGTCCCGAAGGTCAGGCCTGTCGCCATCAGCAGCGTGGTGTACATGCCTTCCTTCGGGTGGAATCGAAACAGTCTGGTCAAGGGCCAGACGCTCACCAGCTTTGCGGCCGTGTTGACGGTGAAGAACAGGCCGATCAATGCCGTGGTGACGAGCACGGCCTTGAGGCTGACCAGCACGCCGGCCTTGAGAAAATAGAAGGGCGTCAGAATCGTCAGGGCGATGGTTCGTAAGCGGTGGGCCAGGTTCTTGTTGGCGAGAAAAATCGGCGCCAGCACGAGGCCGACGAGGTAGGCGGGGAGCACCGCCTCGCTTTGAGCCGCGTTCGCCAGGGCGCCGAGGGCGAAGAGGATCAGCAGCACGAACTTGAGTTCAGGCTCACTGATCCGCTTCCCGACCCGGTTGAAAAACCAGCGGGTGATGCCGGGCAGTTGCCAGAGGGTGACTGCCGTCACCGCAAGAAAGACGACCAGCCACCAGTCGTACCGCGCGAACAGCAGCCCCAACGCCAGCACCGATCCCAGATCGGTCACGAAGCAGGCAGCGAGGATGATTTTGCCCAGTTCGAGTTCATTGTGGCCGCGCTCGACGAGCACGGTATAGACCACGGCAACGGAGGTGGCGCAGAGGGCGATACCCGCCACCTGCGACGCCTCAAGCGACCAGCCAGCCCCCCAATAGGCCACGGCCGTCACGCTGAGGCAGGGCACCAGAAACGACGCCAGCCCGATCCCGATCGTCTCCTTCCACTTATTTTTCATGACGTCAAGATCGATTTCGGCACCGGCGAGAAACGTCAGGACGGCACTGCCGAACCCCGCCAGTGACAGGATCCACGAGGTGGGTTGAATGCCCAGCACATTGCCGCCGGCGATGCCGACGCAGATTTCCACCAGCGCGACGGACACGCCGATGCGCACAGAGATGAGTGACGCCAGCAAGGCCATCCCCATCCAGATCGCGGCGGTCTCCCAGGTCATGCCCGTCGCTCCATCGTGAATTACGCGACCGTCACGCGGCGGTCGACATAGGTGGCAAACGTCGGATCGTTGGTGACGAAGATGACCGACCAGGGTTCGTCCTTGGAGCAGAGCCGGCGCAAAATCGTTTCGCGTAGCGTGGGAATCATGTTGTGCAGGGTGCCGTCGATGATCAGGACATGCGGCCGGATCACAATGGCGCGGGCGAGCAGGAGGCGCAGTGTCTGACTCAACGTGAACTGATCGCGGTGGCCCGTCACCTGTGTCGCCAGGCCGTCCGGAAAGTGATCGATCTCATCGTCCAGCTCTACGAAATGGAGCGCCCACAGAATATCGTCATGGGAGATGGCAGGGCGGCCCAGTGTCAGATTGTCCTCGATCGTCCCTTCGAGCAGCGTGGGCTGTGAGTCGAGCATCAAGCCGCGATAGGGGTCAATCGACTCCAGGCTCACCTCGACCAGATTCATATCGTTGTAACGCACCACGCCGCCGGTGGGAGGGAGCAGGCCGGCCAAAACCTTGGTCACGGCGGTCTTTTGCACATTGGACTGGCAGAGCAGGGCGATTTTCTCCCCGGCGACGACGTTCAAATCGAGATGCTCGAACAGCGGAGTCGAGTTCGGATGGGCGAAGGAAAGATTGCGTGCGGCGATCGAGATCCCCTCCAATCCGAAATGTCCCATCGGCACAATCGCTTTGGCGCCATGGCTATCCTGGGGGAGTGAAAAAAACGCATTCATCTCACGGAAGGAGACGAATGCGAAAAACATGTGGACCATGCGGCGCGCCAGCGTGTCCATGTTCAGGAGCAGCTGCCCCGCCAGCAGTTCTGCGGCGGCGAACTGGCCGACCGTGAGTTGGCCGGTTGAGACGAGCATGCCGGCTGTGGCGATCATGCCGGTATGGCCGACGACTTGCCAGAGCGCCGCCGCCTTATATTGGCGGCCGGTCAGCAGGTCAGAGCGGCGTTGCCGCACGCGGGCGTAGGCCTTCGTCAGCGTATCGGTTTTCTGCAAGAGATAGGGGCTGTGTCCGGCGGCGCGCAAGTGCGGGAGATTTGCCGCGATGTTTTGCATCCAGTGGTAGATCTCATAATTCAGTCGCGACATTTCCAGCGTAATCAGGAAGCCGCCCCGGCCGAACAGGGTCAGCAGGACCACGAAGCCGGTGATCAGCGTGACGTTGTAGAGCAGGAAATAGGGGTGGAACAAGACCAGCATGGTCATGCCGATGCTTCCGACCACGGCCACATTGAACAGATCGGCCACCATGGCGACGAGGGCGCGGGTCAGCAGGTCGGCTTCGGCAAAGCGGTGCGCATGCTGCGGGAGAAACGATTCTTCCTGAAGCCGCGGCAGCGTCTCGGTGAAGGCGATAGCAATGCGGGTGTAGATGCGTTGCTGCAAGGTTTCTACGGCCCGACCTTGCAAGATGCGGAAGGCGGCCACGCCCGTGAGGGCGCAGCCCACGACGAGGGCCAGCGTGAAGATCATGGCCGGCTGCACGGCAAAAGAAAAGGTGCTGACCAGTTCCTGCACGGCGATCGGGACGCAGAGCATGAACATTCCGATGGCCAGGGCATAGGACGCGATGATGCCGAGCATCTTCCGCTCAAGCCGGATCAGTAACCCCAATTGAGTCAGGATGTCGTCGAGGATGTTACGGAGCTGATACTGAGAGAATGCAGGATCCGGTGCGGCCATGACGAAGCTCCTACCAGAGGGTGCGTAGGAGTTATCAGCCTGGGTAGAGACCGCAGGCGGTTCCGGTGAACCCCATCACCGTAAGGAATCTATCACTGCTTATATACGCCTGAGGCCTGGGCGTCAATGGAAGGGCGACTACGTGTCACTTCCCGGCGACAACCGTGAAGCGCATGGTACCGATCAGACTCATCTCGCTCACTTGTTCGCCGGCGTGGATTTCGACCTTGTAACGGCCCGGCGTCCACCGTTCTTTGGGCGGGAGCAGTTTCAAGTACCCGCTCTCATCTTCCAGGGCCATGTGCATGGCATCCTCACTAACGATCGTTTCCGGCTCGATGCCCGCGATCCCTTCGGGAAAGCATCTGCCGAATACTTTGAAGGCCTGGTAGTGTTGATGGAGGGCGAAGACGATGAAGATGGCCGGTGTATCGGCGACAAATCGTTCGGTCGGTTTGACCGGCACAATTTCGTGGGTCTGGCGAAAGCCCAGTTCCTCCTCAAATCCTTCGGCCATGGTAATGGAGCGGAACATGCCCTGCGGAGGGGCATCGAAGTCGTAGGGTTTGGCATCTTCCGGCCGATTCTGAAACTCTGGGATAGGAAGATTTTTTGTGATTGGCAGTTCCCCGGCCCAGAGAGAGGCCGGCTCAACGATCAGCGCAGCAAGGGCAATGAGAAGGGGCCGGATCATATGCCAGGTCTGGTACACCCCCTCAACAGTGAGAGTCAAGGTCAAGCCTGGGGAAAGGGCCATCAGTCCTTAGCTATCAGCTTCGGAGCGAAGGTTGAGAGCTAACGGCTCCTATTTCCCCGATTGCGGCGCTTTCGAGCCGTCTGTTACAATCGCGATTCTTTACCAGGGAATTGGAACATCATGAGCACGTTACAAGACGCCGACGCATTGCCGCAGTTGATCGGGGACTACAAGCCGCTGGATCAGTGGCAAGCCCATCTCAATACGCTGTTCTATCGCCTCCGGGGCGACCAGTTGCGGACCTATTATCAGACTTTTGCGTCGGCAGATTATCGGTTGGCGCATGCGCTGGCCGCGGATTACTTCGAGAAGGTGATGAAACGGGAGAAGGCCAAAGGGGCCGCGACCACTCCGCTCATCGTGCATGAATGGGGACCGGGGAACGGCAATCTTGCGGCCTGCTTCCTAAGTCATCTGAAAGCGATCGACACAGCCGGGCAGGTCTACCCGCGCGTCACGTATGTGCTGGTGGATTGGGAGCAGTCGATTCTGGATCGTGCGCTGGCGTATCCGGACCTTGCGCCGCACAAAGATCGGGTTGCGGCTCAGTTAGCCACCGTCGATCATGTGTCAGGCGCGGCGGACCACTCCGTCGATCGGATTATCTGCAACGAGTTGTGGAACGATCTGCCCACCAAGCTCATGGCGAAGAATGCCGGCGAGATCGAAGAAGAATTTCTCCGTCCCAACTTAAGCGAGTCGCTCCATGCCACCATTCAGGATTGGTCGGGCTTTGTGCGGGCCTTCGAAGCGAAGGACGTCGACACGCTCAAGACCTTTCCTCCCTTCCTCGACGATTTGGTCTGGGAGAAGGAATACCGGAAGGTGGAGTGGAAAGATGTGCCCTACCGCAAGACCATCACCGAATTTCTGAAGACCATCGATGAGCAAGTGCTCGTGCCGATCAACCTGGGTGCCTTTGCGACATTGAAGGAAGCCAAGCGATTGCTGGCTCCCGGCGCGATCGGCTTCAGCGCGTTCGATGCCGGCACGGCGGATATGCAGGTGCTCAACGATCCGGACAAACCCTGCTATGGCCAGTTCGGCGGGCAGTATAGTTTCATGATCAATTTTGCGTTGGTTGAGGTAATCGCCAAACATGTGGGACTGGGCGGGATTGTCATTGAGCCGCAGCGGGAATTTATCGGCCGGTCGCTGAATACCAATGTTATTACGCTTATGGACCTGTTGGCGACCCATCCGTCCGCAGGACCGAAGTTGCAGCCGTGGGAGCAGGATCGTCTGGTGCTGAAAACCATCAAGGCGTTGAACGAGGCTTACGAAAGCCCCTACAGCCGCATGCTGGAGTTCCCGTTGCAGAAGAACATGCCGATGGAAGAGCGGGAAACGTTGAGCGGCATGCTGCTCTCGCTCAAGCGCACCGGGGTGCCGGATACGGTGGCCTATCTGACTGAGGAAGAATTAACCGCGACGTCACGCGATCTGGAGGCAGTTGGGTACGACCCCGACACGCTGAATGTGGCGCTCACTGCGCCGCCCAGCCCGATTGAATATCATCACTTCCACTGCCGATAATGGCAATCCGCATCAGGTCTTTCCCTAGCCCCTCTTTCATAAGGAGGGGCTAGGGGAGGTCGAGAGCATCGGGTAGAAAATCAGCCGGTAAGAACGTTCCTCATCTGCCTTCTTCGTACTTCGCGTCTCTCTCCCAGAGCCCGTTCCCTGAGTTTTTCCTTGACTTGTCCTTGAGTTTTCTATAGCCTTCCCCGCGATTTAGGTATCTCTCCCATCTTTCGTAGTGGATCGGGGGAGTGCAGACGAAACTAGACAGACGGCGCACGCTACACGAGGTCATACATGTTTGGCTCCTTCGGCTGGATGGAATTGATGCTGATTTTGATCATCGTGTTGATCATTTTCGGCGCGGGCAAATTGCCGCAACTGGGCGAGGGGCTGGGTAAAGCGATCAAGGGATTTAAAAAGTCGGTCCATGAGGCCGATGCCATTGATGTCACGCCGGGCGATCAGCCGCAGGCCGCGCCGCCGCAAGTGCAGGCGCAAGTGATGGGTCAGCCGGAAGCGGTGCCGCCGCCTCAGGCTGCGCCGGTTGCGCAGCCGGGACAGACGAAGCAGGGATAACGCAGACGGAACGGGTGACGAGTCACGCGTGACGGGCATGGTGAGAAAAAACGGATTAACCAGAAATAGACGCGTCACCGGTCACGCGTCACAGGTTTCCCAGATGTTTGGATTAGGCGCCGGCGAAGTCTTAATTATCCTGGTGATCGCGTTTCTGTTATTCGGGCCCAAACAGTTGCCTGAAGTCGGTCGGCAGGTCGGGAAGGCTGTCAAAGGGTTCAAAGAGACGGCGGAAGACCTGCGGAAGTCGGTAGAGCCAGAGATCAACATGATCCAGCAGGAAGTCAAGATGGTTGAGCAGGACTTCCAGGCGTCGATGAAAGAGGCGGAAGAGGAAATCAACGCGGCCGGCAAACAGGCGGAGGATGGGACCAAGTCCATCAGCCAGTCCGGGCAGGCGTAAATCCGAGGGAACGGAGCTCTTTCAGGGAAGGAGGTGGCGGAAAGCGCTGCGCCGGACTGAAAGTGAGTTTTTTGAAGGCAGAATTCCCAATTTTTGCTAGAAACAGACTGAGCGGAATCGAAAAATACGAAGCGCAATGGTTGTGAAGAAGCAGAGTCGGGTCAAGGACGTCGTTGTAGTGGAAGTAGTTGGATCTCAAGTCGGCAGCCTGTCTGTGGGAGTGGAGCCAACAGGGGCTGTTATCCAATTCACAGGAGGAACGCTATGAGAAGCATCCAAGGACGGACAAGGTTGGCCGGTATGGCCACCTTCTTCAGCGCGGCCGTAATGGCAGCGGGTATGTCGTTCACGGCAGCCCCGGCCCAAGCGGCATTTGAGCTGCCGGAAGGTCAGAAGATCACGAATCTTCCCGCCATCCCCCGTGCGATTCCGCAGAAGGAAGCGTACGAACTCTATGATCCGAAGATCGGGAAGAACTTCGATCTTAAGAATTTCTGGTTACGCGCGGATGTCCGTGTGCGGCCGGAAATGCGTAACAATGCCTGCTTCGGCAGCGCATTTGCTAGCACGGCAGGGAATTGTAATACTCTTGCGACCGCGGGGACTGCGGCCAGAGGCAAGTCGAATGATTCGTTTGTGCAGCAGTGGGTGCGTCTCGGCATCGGCTATGACCTCTCGCCGGACGTGAATTTCTACATGGAAATCATCGATTCAGCGGTGTGGGGCGGTAATGGAACTGCCGGCGGTGCGAATGGAGCCGGTGGTGTCGATGCGCTGAACCATAACGGATCAACTGGCAGCGGCGGAGGTAACAACGGTCGCCTGGGCGTTCGGGCTGCCTACATGTTGATCAGGAATTTTGCCGGAGTCCAAGGCCTCAGCTTGAAGGCCGGTCGGCAATACGTGATCTTCGGTAACCATTCATTGTTCGGCCACTTCGATTGGGCGAATACTGGTTTTTCCCATGACGGCGTCATGCTGCAATACAGCACGAAGTCGATTGACTCCTACCTGGGCTGGTTCCGGACGGCTGAATCAGATTTGGGCCAGGCTGCGCCGGTGGGGAGTTTGAGCAACAACATCGCCGGGACTCAGACGGGCGATGGCGATGCCGACGGCGATATGATCATTTTCTACAACCAGATCAAGTCGGTGCCGGGGTTCTTGATTGAACCGTACTATGTGTTCTACCGGAACGGTCAAAACTCGGCGCTTTTCTCAGGCCAGGGTCAGGGCACTGCGAAGCATTCCAATCAGGTCCGCCACACGATTGGTAACCGGATCGAAATGCGCAAAGGCAACTTTGACGCGATTAACGAGACGGTCTTTCAGTTCGGGTCGATGGGCGATAACGGTGCGGGCAGTGCGTTGGCCGGCGGAGCTGGCGGTTGTACGAATAACGGCCGCTGCTTGAGCATCAATGCCTGGGCCACCAGAAACTGGATCGGTTACACAGCCTATGAGACGGCTTGGAAGCCGCGCTTGGCCTTTAACTTCGACTATGCCTCAGGCGATGGTCGAAACAATTGCGGCGTCGGCGTCGCTGCTGGCATGGCTTGCGGAACGGCTAATACCTTTGAAAACTTCTTCCCGACGAACCACATCCACATGGGTTATATGGACGTGCAAGCCTGGAAGAACATGATGAGCCCCTCGGTGAACTTCCAAGCTCGTCCGAGCAAGGATGACCATGTGGAAATCTGGTACACGAACCTGAACCTCGCGAATGCTCAGGACAACTGGTATCGCGGTGCGCAGGGAGCGTATGTGTTCTCACGAGTAGGGAACACCAAGACGCACATCGGAGACGAACTGGACTTCTCCTGGACCCACATGATGATGGATGGCAAGCTGTCCTTCCAAGCCACCTATGGGTACATGTTTGCCGGTTCGTACATCGAGCAGAACCTGGGCACCAGCACCAATCAACAGTGGGGCTACGTCCAGCTCTGGATGAACTTCTAAGAGACGTTGTCGAAACCTTGCTCGTGACGCGCTGATCCGCGCCACGTAGTCAATCCAAGAAACCCCGCGGGGAGATCCCCCGCGGGGTTTCTGCTTTCCGGGGACAGACTCCACGTGTCGTGGTGCCTGTCCCCTTCGTAACGCCGTGCTTGTTCAAGTCCAACCGCTCGTCTATACTTCGCCCGTACCAATATCCAACTCGTTGATCCATTTTCACCACGCACACCTTGTACGATTTACAGAAGCAGCTTCGACAGCAGTTCGGTCTCGCCCAGTTTCGGCCCGGTCAAGAAGACGTGATGCGGGCCGTCCTGGCTCGTCGCGATGCGATGGTGGTCATGCCGACCGGCCAGGGAAAATCGCTCTGCTATCAACTCCCTGCGACGTTCTTGCCCGGGTTGACCCTCGTGGTGTCTCCGCTCATCGCTTTGATGCAGGATCAAGTCGAGAGTCTGAAACAGCGCAAGATATCCGCTGCCGCTTTTCACTCAGGTCTGACCGAGCAACAACGAGACAAAGTTATTCAGGGGCTTCATCTTCAAAGTCTCAAGCTTCTGTATGTGGCGCCGGAACGGATTCAGCACGAAGGGTTTCTACGCCTGGTGAGGAAATGTCTCGTCTCACTCCTGGTCGTCGACGAAGCCCATTGTATTTCTCAGTGGGGCCACGATTTCAGGCCGGACTATATGAAGCTCGGGCGTCTGCGCCAGGAGCTCAACAATCCGCCCTGTTTGGCGTTGACGGCGACGGCCACGACGCGGGTACAGGCCGACATCTGTGAACGGTTGACCCTGCGCGATCCGTTGGCGATGGTGACGGGATTCCGTCGTGAAAATCTGGCCTTGTCCGTTCGTCTTTGTCCATCGATGGGAGACAAGCTGACTGAGTTGGATCGACTCGTCAGGCGATGCGAAACCGGGACGATCGTCGTCTATGGTGCGACCAGGCGGACGGTCGAAGAGGTCGCGAGCTGGCTCGGGCAAACCCATCCATCCGTGGGCTATTACCATGCCGGGCTCTCCGATGAGGAACGGCGACTCGTCCATGATGATTTTCGCCAGGGGCAGCTCCGTATTCTCGTGGCCACCAACGCCTTCGGCATGGGCATCGATAAGTCGGATGTGCGCTTAGTCGTCCATATCGATATTCCGGGAAGCATCGAAGCGTACTATCAGGAGGCGGGCCGCGCCGGGCGTGACGGGTTGCCGGCTGCTTGTGTGTTGTTGTTTCACGAGCGGGATCTCAGCACGCAGGAATATTTCATTCAGCAGGCGGCGAAAGATCCGGCGAGCGGCGAGCGTGCGGCTCGTATGCGGACGTTGCTTCGCGAGATGCTGGCCTATGTGTCTGTCCGCACCTGCCGCCAGCTGGCGATTCTTGATTACTTCAGCGATGCCGCAGAGCGGGCCATGGGACCCTGCGGCCTTTGTGATCGCTGCGTGAGCGAGGTCCATGAGACGTCCGCATCCCTTCCGGATGATGCGGCCTGTGCCAAGGCCGTGCTGCAGACGGTGGCCTGGTGTGATGGGCGATTCGGTGTGACTCGTGTCGTGGAGATTCTTCGCGGCAGCCAAGCGAAGGCGATTTTGTCGCAAGGAGCCGAGCGCTGTGAGAGTTATGGTGTGTGTCGGGACTCTTCAAAAACGACCGTCACGCATGCGGTGAAAGATCTGATTGATTCGGGCTATCTCGCGGTGATCGGTCAGGAGTATCCCCTGCTCGATCTGACTCGTCCGGGCCGCGAGGTGCTGAATGGGACCCGGGTCCTCGACGTACGGCAGGTGGACAAGGGAGCGATCGGTGCACGAGCGGCAAAGCCAGTGGCTGAACGGCGACCGTCTCGCGCGATCGAACTCTCCGCTCCTGGTGATCCGCAGCTGTATGAGCGGCTCCGCCGGCTCAGAACGGCACTGGCGGAAGAAGAGGGGGTGGCGCCGTTTGTCATTTTTCATGACAAAACCTTGCGCACGATTGCCAGCCATAAACCCGTGACCCAGGCGGCCTTGCTGGAAATCCCCGGCATCGGCGACGCGAAAGTCGAGCGCTACGGCCGTCGCGTGCTGGAAATTGTGAACGGAGAGTAGCGCGGATGGGCCGGTCAACTCTCCTTCCTCTCAGGCAAAAGGAAGGAGAGTTCGTGCGTGGGTTACCGCAAATTTCCCGCCTGGGCGAAACGGGCCTGCAACTCCTGATACGTCTGGGTTACCGGAAACTGCGGAAATTCTTTGGGCAGATGATCGGGTGGACGGAAGAAGAATCCGGCGTCGGCTTCGCCGAGCATGGCGGTGTCGTTGTAGGCGTCCCCGGCGGCCATGGTAAAGAAGTTCAACGACTTGAAGGCGGCGACGGAATGCTTCTTCTGATTCGGCATCCGCATATGGTGCGCCACGATGCGGCCGCTTCCGTCGATTTCAAGCTGGTTGCAGAACAATGTGGGATAGCCCAACTGGCGCATGAGCGGCAGCGCGAATTGATAGAACGTATCCGAGAGAATAATCACTTGGCAGCGTTCGCGTAACCAGGTGACGAATGCCGGTGCTCCTTCCAGCGGTCCCATCTTGTCGATGACGCTCTGGATATCGGCGATAGTCAGCTTGTGCTCGTCGAGGATGGCGAGCCGCCGCTTCATCAGCTTATCGTAGTCCGGCATCTCTCTTGTCGTGATCTTGAGTTCTTCGATTCCGGTCTTGATCGCGACATTGATCCAAATTTCCGGCACGAGTACGCCTTCCAAATCCAAACAGGCAATCACAGGCTTCTGCATTCGAGATTCTCCTTTACCGTGTTGTGTCATGTCATCACGTCTGTTGAAATGCCTGGCTGAGGAATCGCCAGACTTTATCGAGAGCACGATCGAGGATGTGGGTGCCCTGCCAGCGCGGCCGATTCTCCCGCTCGTGGCGGGCGGCCCAATCCAGCGCAGTCGCGAGGGGAATCAGTTTCGGGGGTTGTTCGGTCAGCTCCCCCCACAAGAGGCTCAGGACCGGCCCGATCCGTACCGGAACGGGTAAGGCGTTAACCGGATGTTCCACCGGGTCCTGGCACCACTCGGCCGGTGAGGTCACCAGCAATTCGCGGCAGGCTGCCGGCCGGTGCTCATAGACCGTGCAGACCTCCTGGTCCAGAAAGGCGCACGGGAGGCGAAGCGCAAAATAGGCGCGATTGATCGGCTCCAGCGCGGTGTCGTCCGGCGGGTTCGTCGATTCACCCATCTCGATTAAATTATTCCAAAGTCCGCGGGCCAGCAGGGCCGTCCGCGTGACGGCAAACCGCTGCGCCAGGCGGGTCTGTTCGGCTTCCGGCAAGGTCTGCACGTAGTCGCGCAGGGCAAAAGCTTCAGGGGCTGAGACCGGGACGAGCATGCGGCAACAGGCGGCGCAACCTTTTTGGCATGAGATGGCGCGTCCCGCCTCAATGCTTCGGCGTTCTTCCAGGGCCTGGGCTTCTTCTCCCAGTCTCCGCATCATCGGGACAATCGCCGAGACCGGTACAAAGCCGGTGGGCACTTCTACCGCACTGGTGAGTTGCCCTGCGGGGGTGTTCAGAGAGATGTCGTATCGTTCGGTCATCGGATCTCTACGCGATCAAGTGTTTCGCATCATAGAGAAGCCTTTGACGCAGGGTCAACCGTAAGGCTCTCTTGCTCCCCTTCCGTGGAATGCCGATAATGGCGATTATGCTGTCTGGTCATGTGATCGGTCTGTTGAAAGAGTACATGCAGGATCTGGTGGAGCAGGCCCGGCAGGAGGCGTCGGCGCAGGAACGATTTGGTTTTGCCGCGACCGCCTATCGTCCGGACCATGCCATCTCGGATCTGTTGGCCCTCCTCGATGACCGCATCGAATCCGAAGGTGTGCAGGTCGGGTTGCCTGAAGGCTTTCTCCACGACATGTGGAGTCTCTGCAATGACGCGAGCGTGTCGGTGACCGATCGAGTCTATGTCGAGACCAATGTGGGAACTGAAGCAGGGAGTAAAGCGAGGACTAGGGAGCTGACATATCGGGCGTTGTTGGCATTTATTGAGGCTCGGGGGCGGGCGTTGTCGTAGGGTGAGGGTAAGACTGAGCCATGAGGCAACCTCTTAAGTGCGGCTAGTACAGTGATTGTTTGTCGAGTGGTGGTCGCGGCGTTCACAGTTTTCCCGCGAGCTGATAAACGGCGATGCCGGCAAGTTCTTCGATCGCTTCTGATATTTCTCGAAAGGCCCATGTGGCGGGCAGCACATCGAAAATTGAAATGGTATCCCAGCCTTCCATGGCCCGGTCTCTCTCATGAAATCCGCAGGGGTAGGGACGTACGTCGAATCCGTGTGCGTGGAATAGCGCTGCAGCTCTTGGCATGTGGGTCGCAGAGGTGACCAGGATAATCGATGTGCGGTTCCCGAGCAGATCTTTGGTTCGTACGGCATTTTCGTAGGTCGTGCGGGCTTGGTCTTCGGTGATAATGGACGCTGCGGGGATCCCGAGGTGTCCGGCAAATTCTTTCATGATGGTTGCCTCAGCCGGTCCCGAGCCAAATATGCGGGCGTCTCCGCCGGTCATCAGGAGCGAGGGAGCGATGCCGTGATGGTACAGATCCGCGCCGCAGGCCGTTTGCCGCATGGATTCTTCCGTCAGTTCGATACTGGGACGTAGCGAGCCGGAGTCGCGAAGTCCGCCACCCAACACGACGATGGTGCCGTTCGCGATTGGTCCTGGAAGGCCTGACGGAAGGTGTTTTCCTTCCAGTGCGGCCACAAGCACGTGCGCAACCAGTGGGGACGTGAGGATGAGTAGCAGCGCAACGAGAGCGATGGAGCTCATTCGGATCCAGCGCTGTCGTGCGGGGGAGACAGGCAGCCAGGCGAGGAGCAGGACTACGCCCGAGAGACCGACGATCCAGGTCAGGGGGTACACGCCGTACTTGACGAGCTTATAGAGGCCGAAGAAAAATGGAGTCAGTTCCATCGCAGCTCCTTATCGTGATCGTGGGCACGGGGGCTTGCAGCATAGCAGGAGTGGGATAACCGACCAAGAGAGGATCCGTGGCATGTCGCAATCAAGGCAGTATTGGCTCATGAAATCAGAACCGCTGGTGTTCTCGATTGAGGACCTGGCGCGGGCGCCGAAGCGTACGACCTGTTGGGATGGCGTGCGAAACTACCAGGCCAGAAATTTCATGCGGGCGATGAAGCCGGGTGACCAGGTGCTCTTCTATCACAGTAACGCGAATCCTCCGGCCATCGTGGGCATCGCGGAAGTCGCAGCCACAGCCTATCCCGACCCGACCCAGTTCGAGCGGAACCATAAGCATTTCGATTCTGCCAGTGATCCCAAGGCGCCCCGTTGGGACATGGTCGACATCCGCTATGTCCGGACCTTTGCTGTTCCGATTTCGCTCGATTCCCTGCGGACGGAGAAGGCGCTCGCGGGGATGGCGCTGTTGCAGAAGGGGTCACGTCTGTCGGTTCAGCCGGTGACGAAAGGGGAATGGGAACACATACTGAAATTGGCCTGAGGGTGATTCTCTAGAGCTTCAGGTACTGGCTTTGCCTTCGTCGAGGTGACGATGTTGCCAGTCCAGCCAGGCGTGCCCGAGTTCATGGGCGAGAATATAACGGCGTCTGGTCATCGGGAGGCGCTTCCGGATATAGATCGTCCTGGTGTCGTCGTCCCAGATGCCATCGGCATTGGCATCGCGCTTATCCATTTCAGTGTCCGTCAACTGGCGGATCGAAATCTGATAGCCGAATGGGAGGACGACTCTGGTCGGGATTCGTATCATACGAGCACGGCTCCTTTATCTAAACGACCATCCTATTCGGAGGGTCGTGATATGTTCTCTCGGTCCATCAGCCTGACAGGCACCAGTACAATACCACAAAGCGGAAGGGCTCAGATCGCACGATAGCCTATGAGTTTCAATAGCTTATGCAGTGCTGACTGTGCTGGTCGTCGCAGTGGTAACCCAGAGAGACAGCCTCATAGTCGGTTTCCCTTCAGGATGAACTCGTGTATCATGCCGATTATGAATCAGATCACAATCGACGAGATGGTCAAGGCCTACCCCCAATCGGTCCGGCTGACTGAAGTAAAGATCCGGGATCGTGGGGAAGTCAAAAAGCTTGATGCCGGAGATTTGCTTTTGCGGACCGGTGACCGGGTCTTGCTTGAAGTTGACGGCGAAGTGACCTACGGGGTGGTCTACATCGCGCCGTATGAAACTCCGTTTATTCCGCCCATGCGTGTGCTGAAGCCGATTCTCCGTAAGGCGAATGGGGAGGATGCTGCGCTGGTGTCGCGGCTTGAGCGGCTGTCTCAAGAGGCGATGGCCTATTGCCGGACAAAGGCCGGTGAGATGAAGCTGAGGCTGAAGCTGGTGGAGGTCTACGGCGCGCTCCAGCGCCGGCAACTTACGTTTGTGTATACAGCTGATGATCGCATTGATTTTCGTGAGCTTGTGCGTGATCTGGCCAGGCGCTTCGGCGGCCGGATCGAAATGCGGCAAGTTGGTGTCCGGGAGGAAGCCCGGCGACTCGGCGGACTCGATACCTGCGGCCTGGTGCTCTGTTGCACCAGCTTTCTGACGGAAGTGAAACCGGTGACCGTGAAGCAAGCCAGAACGATGGGGCTGCAGGTCGAAGATCCCCGGTTGCTTGGCGTCTGTGGACGATTGAAGTGTTGTCTCATGTTCGAAATGATGGACGCGCAGGGTGCTGTTTCTGTACCGGCTCAGAAACTCATCACACCTTCACGACCGACTCCACCAGCCCGATCTTCCTAGAGTCGATTCTCTCACGCCGTCCCATCGCTCGTTCCCTCATTGCTGCGACAGCCCATCCAGCGTGCTCTATCTGAGACCGGCCAGGTGTGATAGGTCATGCCTCCGTGACGGTCGGAGCACCGCCAAGAATTGAGTGATTTCAGGCCGTGATCGATGCCAAACGGATTGAAATACCAGGCGGAAGTTTTCTGAATCCTTTTCTGTCCATCCCGCTCTCAGTAGGGTGAATGCTCAAGGAGGATCAGTCGGTCGTGTCTGTGTTGTGCCGTATTCCAACCCTAAATCAGGAGGTCGTAAGTGATGAAAAAAGGATTATTGGTCATGATTGCCGTGGCGGCTATCGGTTGTGCCGGTGTCGCCCCTCAGAAGGCGATGAGCGGGGAGCCGAAATCGCCGGTTGAAGGGTTTGATATTCATGTGCAGGCTCCGCATTTGATGCCGAACGGAGAGCCGGGGGGGCCGTACCATCATTATTGCAAGGGAATTTCCGATAAGATTCTGCAATGTCTCCTGTTCGACTCCACCGATCCCAAGGCCAAGCTTGTCGCGATTGAGTATTTCGTGTCAAAAGATTTGACCAGAAAGCTTCCGGCCATTCAGTGGCACCGCCATTTCCATGATCACAAGGTGGAGATTGCAACGGGCCGCGTGCAGATTCTCGACATGCCGGCTGATCAGGCCGCGAAGGTGGCCGAAGTGGCCGCCGGAACCGATGGCGTGATCTATCACCTGTGGCAGCATGGGCAGGAATTCCCGGACGGCACGGTGAGCTTCCCGCAGTCGCTCGGACACAAGTTCCCCGGCCATTCTGACAAGTAGACCGTAGGTGATGGGCCAGCTCCGTCTTTGTTGACGCGGGCTGGCCCTTCCCATGTTTTCACTGCACAGACCGGATTCCATCGCTGAAGGAGTGTCATGATGGCGCAGTGTTGTCGATATTGGGTGTTGTCGGGCCTGTTTATCATGGTCATGATCGGGCAAGGACCCACGGTGGTGTCAGCCACTGAGGCGGCCGTACTCAAGCCTCGAGTGCCGGCCGACAAAATTGATGAGGCCAGAACATGGACCAACCCGTTTGACGCGACGCCCGAGAATATCGACAAAGGACGGGCTCTGTTCCACAGCAAGGCGTTTTGTGTGACCTGTCACGGGAAAGAGGGGAAGGGTTTGGGTGATATTCCTGGCCTTGTCGGAAAACTCCCGCGCAATTTCACCGACAAGATCTGGCAGGCCGCCCGCACAGACGGCGAACTCATCTGGATTCTCAAGAATGGGAGCCCGGGGACCGATATGGCTTCATTTATCCCACTCGTTCTCACCGAAGAAGAAGCCTGGCATGTCCTGCTTTATGTGCGATCATTCGGGCAGCCATAATCGGGCGTGCATGGCTCCGTCCCGCTCACCCATTGCTATTTTCTTTGTCATTGTTCTCCTGCTTCTCCTCGGTCTTCCCCCTCGCGCCAGCGCGGAATGGTCGGCTATTGCGGAAAGCCGCATGACGTATACGGATGACGTGGCTCAGTTTTCCGCCTCACGCCGGCAGAAATTCAACGAGGATCCGAGCCAGCCGACCGTTGTGCCGACCGAAAAGCAATCCGATCTCGTCTGGGACCCTTCTCTTGAACTGGTTCGTTCGTCTACGTCCTCATTCGGCGCCACCGAAGTGTCCGCCAAGGCGCATGGATTTCTCTATACCGACAATCCGCTGTTCAACCACGCCGACTATCGTTTGCAGGTCAAACAGGGACTTTCGCCTGACACCGCTGTCCTTGTTCGGTATCGATATGTGCCGAACATGTTTCTGGGACCGAACTTCGAACGGAGAACCGGCACCCGATTGATCGAAGATGAGCGAGTCACTTCGCACACCGGGCGTGTGGAAGTGGAGCAGAAAATCGGGCCCACGTGGGTCGTCAACCTGATCGGTCGCGGCGGTCTCCGGCTTTACAACGAGGCGTTTGCCGAGCGGGATACCACATTCTGGACGGTCGGTCCCCATGTGTCCTATGCGCTCTCGGACCGCGTGACAGCCTCGCTGGGCTATCTATTTGAACGAGGCTATGCAGACGGGGCAGGAGATACCCGTTTCAATGACGATGTGTCCTATCGGCAGCATATTATGTCGGCTGGCCTCGATGCAGGATTCACGGAACAACTTTCTCTCCATCTTCTGTACCTATACCGCCGCAAGGATTTTACCAGCGAGTTGATCGGGGACACCCACCTCAATCGACATGACGATACGCATCAGGGCGCGGCGGAGATGCGCTATCGTGTGAGTCAGGCAGTCATGCTCACGCTCGGGTTTCAGCGCACGCAACGCAATTCAACGAGCGAGACGCGGAGTTTTCAGGACACGCAGGTGTCGATCGGCGGACAGTACCGCTTCTAGCGATACAAACGGACAAAGCGTGCCTGCGTGGATCGGATACCCATTCGTCCTGATACGGAGCCGTATGGAATGATATGCAAGCTTGTTTGGGGAAAGTTTTGGTGGGCCGTGTAGGGGTCGAACCTACGGCCCGCTGATTAAGAGTCAGCTGCTCTACCAACTGAGCTAACGGCCCACCTAGGTATGTACGATGTGGAGGTCTTTGTGCAGTCGTGATCCTTGTCTATTGCTTGCTGATGGTGCGCCTGACAGGATTTGAACCTGTGGCCCTCAGCTCCGGAGGCTGATGCTCTATCCAGCTGAGCTACAGGCGCTCCCGCAAGCAAGGACTGGCACCTTACCATAGGGCGAAAGTCTCTGTCTAGGCAGAGAGAGGAGGGAGAAGAAGGTCTTATTGCGGGAGGAATGCATAGGGGAGCAGGAGCTCTTCCCCCTGGCATTGCCGTTTTTGGCGAAGCGTCGTCAGTTGTTGAGACTCTTCTCCCGCCAGCCGGTCTTCCTCTTCTCGAAATGGAAGGGAAAGGCGAATGATCGGGACGGCCGTTTGGATGTCGCAGGCGCCTTCGACGCATCCATCCTGGTCCGGGGGGATGCCCATGGAACGACAGGTGAGTGGGCGAAAGGCATAGACGGCGCAGTGCCCGTTTGAGGTGAGTGCGGGGCAAGGCATATCCTGGAATTCTTCAGCCAGTTGCTCGGTGAGATGGTCGGGCCAATCGTCCAGCATTGGTGAACCGGCCAGGCGCGGGAATTTGCCTTCGATGGACGCCACCTGAGTGTGAGCCTTCTGTTGGATGGCCTGGCGTTGCGCGTCCGGAAGCTGGGCGAGTCCTTCCTGGAGATGCTGCTGGTCGAGGATCGTGACGGGAAAGGTGCCGATGCAGCAATGGCAACAACCCTGACGGCAGGGCAGCTGTTCTAAGAGGGCTGCCGCGGCTCGCTCGAACCATCGTGAGGTTTTCTCAGGAAGTGAGGAGAGACTGGTTGTCGGTGTCGGTCGGTTCGACACAACGGGTTACTCTTCCTGTGGAGCCATATCGACAATGAGGTCGCCCTTGGGTGAGTAAAAGCCCTGGTCGTCGATCTGGACGATTCCGTTGCACTGTTCCTGGTAGAACTCCAGAATCCAGCCGTTGAAATCGTAGCCCTCGTCGGTCATGTCGTCTTTTGAAAAACGGGTGGTGAGAATAAATTGCGCGCGATTGACGAATTCGAGGGCGAGTTGGGCTTCAATGTCTTCATAGGCCGTGAGCAGATCACGGAATTGCGTTTGTTCCTGCCCGAACACGTCCTGATAGGTGCCGCGATCGCGTACGCAAAATAATTGGACCGGCTTCCGGTCACGGTGATAGCCCAAGGAAATTTGCACCCAGGCCCACTCATCGAGAGCGGTGTCATCGATGTTAGTCGGGACAATGGGCGTTTGGCCGCGGGCTTTGAGGAAATCGATCAACAGCCGGATCGGCGGTGAGTTCTCTTTCTGACAAAATACGCGAGAATATACAAAGTTTTCAGTCTGTTCCGTTGAGTCTGCTTGCGCAGATGCGGGAAGAATTGGAAGTTCCCTGCCCATGATGATCCTTTCACTGGAGCCTGTGTTTCTGAGCTGTCCGGCATCTCCGACCCGAGGCGTTTTGCTACTTTACGCCGGGGTCTCTGGGAACTGCAAGAGGGCACTGTAGGCATTTCCCCACGCCTGGCGTGTGTTTTTCTCGTTGACAGCCTGGGGACTCTTGGCTACACTCTCGCGGGTTTTCATGGTGGGAGTGTTGTTGAAGGGCCTTTCGCCATACGATTCTAAATTCAGCGTGTTTGAAGAGAGGCGAGTCAACATTCGATTTGTGGTTTTTCTTCTTCTCACTTTCAAGGAGGTTCCCGAATGGCAAAATCAATGACGAAGTCGCAGATCGCCGACTACATGGCCCAAAAGGCCGGTTTGACCAAGAAGGCCGCCGTCCAGATGATGGACGATTTCGCCGCCTTGGCCTATCGTGAAGCGAAGAACGTCTTCACGGTGCCCGGTATCGGCAAGTTGGTGTTGGCGAACCGTAAAGCCCGGATGGGTCGGAATCCGCAGACCGGTGAGCCGATCAAGATCCCAGCCAAGCGGGTGGTGAAGTTCCGTGTCGCGAAGGTGGCCAAGGACGCAATCCTCGGAAAGAAGTAATCCGGAGTATTTCCGTCCGGCATCGGTGCAGCGCCATGAATTCTCTGGGGCTTCATCCGCTGCAGGTGATGACATCATAAAGGGCTGGTTCCCCGTCTGGGGAACCAGCCCTTTATATTTGTGCAGCCTAAAAATCTTTTCAGGAATGCGAGGGCGCCAGGCCGGTCCCGCCCATGCCGTCGTGGCCGACCAGCCTGATCGCGTCGCCGTCTTGCACGAGAGAGTCCTCGCTCGCGATTCGCTTGTTGATCGTGACCAGCACTTTCTTTTCCCTCAGCAGTTGCAGTAAGTGGCGGAGTTGAAAGCCTTGGCGCTGAATCACCTGGCGGACGGTGAGAGAAGTCGGAATTTCGCAGGCCAGATCCCGCTCACCGTCGGCTGTTTGCAGTTGACCGGTCAGGGTAATTGTCACCATAGGTACCGCTCCTTCGTTTGCGTGTGTTCAGGTATTCTTTTCTGAGTAGCAGCAGGCGTTGACTCAGTCGCGCCGTGCCCCGATAATAGCGCCATCATGCAATCGTTGGATATCTACAATCCCGGTATGCCGGATCTGCAGTTTGTGCTGTTCGTGTCGGCGCTCTGCACGTCCGATCTGCCGACGTTGAATATTCCTCAGCCTGTCAGAGACGAGCTCTTCGAGCGCTGTTGGGCGCTGGTTCATACCGGCCCGCCGCCGGTCTCAAAGCGCGAGCGCGTGCTCGATCTTCGCCACGGAAACGAACTGACCCTGGATGCCTGTATGGAGGCGATCCAATCGATCCTGGGCGATGCCGGAATCACCACGATTACGTGGGACCATCCGCCGAGCCCTCCCACAAGGTCCAGTACCCCGGAGGCCCAGCCGCTGATCGACCGTCTCCAGCAACTGTACCCTGACGCGCCTGATATTGTCGATCCGGATGGCGGGCATGCAAGTTAGTGCGGCGCCGCTGGAAGGCCTGCTGGTGATCGAAACGAAGCTCTGGCGCGATGTGCGCGGAGCCTTTGTGGAGACCTATCATCAGGAGCGCTATCGAGACGCAGGCATCAGCGCCACCTTTGTCCAGGACAATTTCTCCTGGTCTCAGGCCAATGTGTTGCGGGGTTTGCACTACCAGCTCAGTCGTCCCCAGGGGAAGCTGGTGATGGTGGTGGAGGGGCGGGTGTTTGATGTGGCGGTCGATATTCGGAAGGGATCGCCGACGTTTGGACAATGGCATGGCGTTGAACTGTCGGCCGAGAACGGCCGTCAGCTCTATATCCCTCCAGGCTATGCGCATGGGTTTTGTGTGTTAAGTGAGCGGGCCGGATTCATGTATCGGTGCACGGACTACTATCACCCTTCGGATGAGTGGGGCATTCGATGGAATGATCCGCAGCTGGCCATCGACTGGCCGTCCGTGAATCCTCTGGTCTCCCAGAAAGATCAAGCCTACAAGACGCTGGTCGAGATGCAGGCCGAGCTTCCGCAGTGGACGGCTCGGCGATAAGTCAGGTCAACCATTGAACCCCACGCGCGAGCTATGTTATACGCCGTACCGTCAATGCAGCGGGTGATCATTACGAACCATCGTGATTCGTCGTCATAGAAGGAGGACTCCATGGGGAAAAGCTTGAAGGGAACCAAGAGCCACGATAATTTGAAGGGCGCATTTGCCGGCGAATCGCAGGCCAATCGTCGCTATCTCTATTTTGCGCGCCGCGCCGATATCGAAGGCTATCCGGATGTGGGCGGACTGTTCCGCGATACGTCTGAGGCCGAGACCGGTCATGCCTTCGGCCATCTCGATTTTTTGAAGGAAGTCGGAGATCCGGCCACCGGGGTGCCGATCGGCAATACCGAAGCCAACCTCAAGTCGGCGATCGAAGGGGAAACGTACGAATATACCCAGATGTATCCCGGTATGGCCAAGACCGCGCGGGATGAAGGATTCGCCGAACTGGCCGAGTGGTTCGAGACGCTGGCCAAGGCTGAGCGTTCGCATGCGAACCGGTTCCAGAAGGGCCTCGACAGCTTGAAGCCGGTTTAATCGGGCAATAGGCAATTAGAAGGAAGGGTGGGTCGGGCTCAGGCCTGATCCACCCTTCGTCTTTTCCGCCTTGTGTTCCGTCCGATTAACAGGAGACAATACCAGCCGTGAAAGGCTTAAGTCTGATTCAGCCGGTCGATCCCGCTCAGCTTGCGAAAGATACGTTGCGCATCTATGAGATTTGCGACGGGTGTCGTCGCTGTTTCAATCTGTGCCCGTCATTTAACACCCTCCTCGACGGGATCGATCGGCACGACGGCCATGTTGAGAAGGTGATGTCGGCCGAGCACCAGCAGCTGGTGGACGAGTGCTACTACTGCAAGCTCTGTTACAACCACTGTCCCTACACGCCGCCGCATCAGTACGCATTGGATTTCCCCAAGCTCATGGTCTTGTGGAAGCAACGGTATGCCGCCGAGCGGGGTGTGCGCTGGCGGGATTGGTTGCTGATCCAGACTGATTTCCTCGGGCGGTTCTCGACAATTTCAGCCCGGCTTTCGAATTGGGCGTTGGGACTGGGTGGCGTGCGCCGTGTGATGGAGCGGGTTATAGGAGTCCATCGTGACCGGAAGATCATGCATTTCTCAACCGAGACGTTTTCTCGATGGTTTCAGCGGCGTCCGATACCGGCTCCGTCGAAAGCGCCCCAGAAGAAAGTGGCGTTGTTTGCCAGTTGTCTGGTGAACTACCAGGCGTCCGATGTCGGGAAGGCGACCGTGCAGGTCTTAGAAAAGAACGGTGTGCGGGTCGTGGTGCCGGAGCAGCAATGCTGCGGGATGCCGTCGTTCGATATCGGGGATACCGTCGCCATGCAGAAAGCTGCCCAGGCAAATCTCCGTTCACTGTTGCCCTGGGTCGAACAGGGGTACGATGTCGTGGTGCCTGTGCCCAGTTGCAGCCTGATGCTCAAGCGCGAGTATCCTGAATTGCTCGGCGGTGAAGAACCCAAGCGAGTCAGCGAGCGGACGTTCGATGTCTGCGAGTACCTCATGAAGCTCAAGCGGGAAGGCAGGCTCGCCACTGATTTTGTGAACAAGCCCGGCCGGGTGGCCTATCAGATTCCTTGCCATCTCCGCGATCAGAATATCGGATTCAAATCAAAAGAGTTGATGGAATGTGCCGGGGCGCAGGTGGAGGTGATTGAGAAATGCTCCGGCCACGACGGATCCTGGTCGGCCAAAACGGAATTTTTCCCGTTGTCGATGACCATTGCGAGAAAAGCCGTGCGGGCCATTGAGCAGGCGCCGGCCGATCTCGTGGCGTCCGACTGCCCGTTAGCTGGGCTCCAGCTGGATCAAGCCGGAGTGACGTCGCATGTGGGAGGAAAAGCGACGAAGCACCCGATTCAGATCGTCCGCGATGCGTATGGACTGTCGTCATGAATGCGCTGTTTCCCAGCGACATCATTCCCTATGCCGACTATGAGCGGCAACGTGAAGGGTTTCGTGCCCGCATCATTGCGTTGAAGCAGCGCCGGCGGATCTCAGTCGGCCCGCTGGTCACCCTGGTGTTTGAAAATCGGGAGACGCTCCTGTTTCAGATTCAGGAGATGGTCCGTGTCGAGCAGATTTTTGACCAGGCCAAGGTGCAAGAAGAGCTTGATGTGTACAATGCTTTGCTTCCGGCAACGGGTGAGTTGAGCGCCACCTTGTTGATCGAAATCACCGACGACGCCAGAATGAAAGAATGGCTCGATGCGTTCATGGGGCTGGATCATGGACAGAAGGTGGCCATCACTGTCGGGGGTGAGCGCCTCTACGCCGAATTCGAAGGCGGCCATAGTCACGAGACGAAAATCAGCGCCGTGCATTTTGTCCGGTTCCAGGTGCCGCCTGCGACGAAGGACTTGCTGGCCGATCTGCGCGTGCCGGTGACGCTATCCGTGCACCATGGCGTGTATCAGGCGGATGCGCCGGTTCCCGGCAGCATGCGTGAAGAATGGCTGAGGGATCTGGAGGGATGATGCCATCAGTTCTGCTGACCAAACGAATCGAGTTTGCCGCGGCGCATCGCTATATCAAGCCCGAGTGGGATGAGGCGAAGAATCGTGCCGTCTTCGGCCCCTGCTATAACGCACCCGCGCACGGACACAATTACATGCTGGAAGTTACGGTGTCGGGTGAGGTGGATGCCAAGACCGGTATGGTCATCAACTTGTTCGACCTCAAACAGGTGCTGCTCGCGGTGATCGAAGAATTCGATCACATGAATTTCAATCTCGACCTGCCCTATTTTCGTGACAGGATTCCGACATCGGAAAACATTGCGCGCGTCCTCTGGACCAAACTGGCCGCTCAATCGGGTATCGGCACGTTGGACACGATCCGTCTCTACGAAGACGAGGATCTCTACGCGGAAATCACGGCGGCCGGCGGGCTCGATGTGGCCGGCGTCATTCGGCGGTACTCCTTCACGGCGCTGCTCGACGGCCGTCAGGGACATGCGTGGGACTGTTTCGTGACGGTGCACGGTTCCATCGATCCGGTTACCGGCATGGTGACGGACATCGGGGCGCTGGATCGCCTGGTTCAGGAGCGGGTGGTGCGGGTACTCGACCGGCAGGATCTCCGCGAGGTCCTCAAGGCGCCTCCTGTCAGCGGGGCGCACCTGGCTGAGTACATCTGGAACACACTCGTGTCCCGTCTCTCATCCGGGGCATTGAAGAATATCCGTGTCGTGCAGTCGCGTGATCTTGCCTTCGACTACAACGGGTAGATGCGTATGAGATTCCAGTCGCTGCGGATCATTCTGCTTGCCGGCTCTTTCGGGTGGAGTCTGTCCGCATGGGCCGGGCAGGATGAAGAGGCTGTTCATCGTACGATCACGCAGGCAGTCGCCGGTACTGCCGCCTTTTCAGAAACGCGGGACAAGCAGGCGGTGCTGACGTTGTATACGGATGATTATGTGGGGAGCCAGGATGGCCAGACAGAAACCAAAGCGGCGATCGACCAATGGTTGAGTGACTATGAGTCGGAGCTGAAGCAGGGCAATCGATTGCGGTTCATCGGGGCGGTGTCGAATCTCAAGACAGGCCTTGACGGGGCGACGGCCTGGGCGATCTACGACTATGTCTTCCAAGCCATCAGGGATGGCGAGATCGAGGGGCAAGATTCCGGCATCTGCACCAGTCTCCTGCGAAAGGAGCAATCAGTCTGGCGTATTTTTCATGATCATTGTTCGAAGTCGAAGGCCACGAAGTAGCGGCTTCAAGGGTTCGTGGCTGCCAAGCAGAAGATCGTAGAGTCGTGGGCGCTCTATCTGATCACTTGTTTGATTTCAGGAGCTCCTGCACCTTCTCGAGCAGCGTGCTGGGCAGAAAGGGTTTCTGGAGGAAGGGAGTATTCTCATGAATCCCGTTGGCCTCCAGCGTCTCTCCTGCGTAGCCTGACATATAGAGGATTCGAGCCGCCGGTTGCATCACCTTCATTCCTTCTACCAGCACCGTACTCTTCATGCGGGGCATGATCACGTCCGTCACCAGTAGGTGGCAGAGGCCTTTGTGCAGTTGGAGTTGCTGCAGGGCTTGAATGCCGTCGCTGGCGACAAGCACCTGATATCCCTGGTCTTGAAGAACCGTGGCCATCAGTGTGCGAATGCTGTCATCGTCTTCGACGAGGAGAATGGTTTCTCGTGCGGCCACTGGTGCCATGGCTGTTTGGACGACGGGTAGCGCCGCTCCCGGTTGTCCGATGCGAGGGAGGTACACGGTAAATCGGGTGCCTTGCCCTGGCTGGCTGATGACATCGATGTAGCCCTGGCTTTGTTTGAGGATTCCATAGACTGTCGCCAACCCCAGGCCGGTCCCTTTATCCGGTCCCTTGGTTGTGAAAAATGGTTCGAAAATATGCGACAGCGTCTCGGGGTCCATTCCGCATCCGGCGTCTTGGACGAGAATCTTGACGAAGGAACCCGTCATGGCTCCCGGGTGCAGCCGGACGAATTGTTCGTCGAGGTCAATGCGGTCGGTCTCGATATTGAGTAATCCCCCGTCCGGCATAGCATCGCGGGCATTCACGACCAGATTCATAAGGATTTGTTGGAACTGGACCGGATCCATCATGGCGTGCCCGGCTTCAGGATGGAGCACCACGACCATCTGGACATGCTCACCGATCATCCGCTGCAACAGATCTTCCATGTCTCTGACGGAGGCATTGATGTCCAATTCCTTGGGTTCGAACACCTGGCGCCGGCTGAACGTCAAGAGCTTCTTGGTGAGGGCGGCGGCGCGCAAGCCGGCCTGGCTGATCAACTCGATTTCTCGTTTCGCCGGGTGCGTGGCTAATTGCTGCAGCAGCCGGTGGGCATGGCCGATGACTACCATCATCAGATTATTGAAGTCGTGGGCGATGCCGCCGGCGAGTCGCCCGACGGCCTCCATTTTTTGCGACTGCTGGAGCGCCTGTGCGGTGCGTTTGTATTCGGTGATATCGGTGATCGTTTCAACGATGTGGGTTCGGCCGTCGACGGTTGAAGCTTTGGCCCAGTGTACGAGGAGAAATTGGTTTCCAGGCAGGGGGACTTCGCTGGAGACGACGGTGTCGCTCGCCATCGCTTCGGACATCCGACAAAAGTCGCAGGGAGACGGGTATCCGGCAATCTTGTCGTAGCAGGTCTGTCCGGTAATATCGCCGAATTTCTTGAGCCCGGTCTGGTTCTGGAATTGGATCTTGTGTGTGGACGGATCGATGACCGTCACGATGACGGGCTGCGAATTGAGGAGTACCTGCGCATCATAGTGCGGATACTCTGAGGCGTGGGATGGAGAAGCCATCGACCGGTCTCCAAAAGTGCATAAGGCTGTTCTGATCGCTTACGCGACAGGACCCTCTCGACAGTACACCATGGAGTAGGTGAGTCAAGAATATCGTCGGTTCTGTCTGACGGTGAGGACGACTCGAATTCCTGGGGACTACTTCACGAGGTGGTCTGAAATCAGCGCCGCGAGTTCAGCCGGCTCTACCACGCCTTCGCGGGTCAGGAGGAGCTTGCCGTTCGCGAAGAAGTGCGTCGTGGGGTAGGTTTCAAATGTGTGGGTCTTTTTGATCTCTCGACAGCGGCCGGGGACATGCATCTTGGCCTTGCCGACCTTGATGCCGGGAAACTTTGCGGCGGTTTCTTCGAGAATGGGGTCGTAGGTTTTGCAGGGTTCACACGTGGCGAGTCCATAGGCGACGACGGCACCGGGACTGTCGGTGAACTCTTTGTAGTTCTCATCTCGGACGTCTTCGACGGTTCCTGCCATGAGCGTGTCTCCCAATGTGAAAGGGGAGGGTTCTCTCGAACGCCTCCCCCTTCTCAGTCTGATGCTTAACCGAGTTTCGCCAGTGCTTCGAGGATGTCTTTATCCTCGCGGGCAACCTTGATTTCCTGCACTTTTGCGTAGGCCACCTTGCCGTTCTTGTCAACAATGACGGTGGCGCGCTTGGAGCAGTTCAACGGCTCAAAGTAGAGGCCGTAGGCTTTTGCCGTTGTCCGATGCACGTCGGACAACAACCGGTGCTTGAGATCCATGGAATCCGCCCAAGCCTTGTGCGAGAAGAAGCTGTCGCAGCTGATGCCGAAGAGTTCGGCATTGGCGTTCTGGAACTTGGGGAAGTCATCGGTCAAGCACTTGTTCTCTCCTTGGCAAACCGGGCTCCAATCGAGCGGGTAGAAGGCGAGCACGACGTTTTTCTTGCCGCGATAATCGCTCAGCTTTACATCCTTCTGGTCCTGGTCCTTCAGATTAAAATCCGGGGCGGTATCGCCGACCTTAATTTCTGCGGCTACATCACTCATTGCTATGCCTCCTTATGAGAATATCGCTACCTGTGGGCGTATTTGAGGTCTCAGATTGAGAGAACCCCCCTATGGAAACCTTGAACTTTGTACCTTGTGGTTTGAAAGGTTGTCAACGGGCCTGAAGGCCTACAGCCATAGGCCGATGGGCTGCAACATGCTGAATTTCAAGAGCTTTGCCTATCCCTGGAGCTCGCGGAACCCGATCATTCGGCCGGTAGGGGCTGCGGTGCGGTAATTGACGATTCGAATCGTCCGCCCCAGCAGCGGGAGGCGGAAGGCCGTGCCGACTTTGGGGGATTGCGCGATGCGGAGCAACTCTGTGGCGGACTCGGTCAGTAAGTCTTTGGCAGCGCTTTCCGGGAGTCCTTTGCCGTAAAACGTTTCGATCTCGTCGAGGCCGAACTTGGTCAGCCCCATCGTATGACACCAGATATAATCCGGTTTGGTTTGGTTGTCGTGCACGATGGTGACATGGTCGTCGGCCAGAAAGCTAGCCATGGTCCGATTCTGCCAGTCCGAGGGGTTCACGTACGCTTGCGTGGTAACGTCATAGGCCGTGCCCTGAGTCAGCAGCGTGAGGCCGCGCGCGAGGCGGGCTGCGAATAAGACCAAGTCGGGCATGTCTCGGTTGGGCATGAGTGTGGGGGCGATGGCTCCCATCTGATCGTGTTCCCAGGCCAGGTTCTTCATGATATCGCCGGTGTGTGTTGCCGGCAGCGGCATCACCACGTGGGCGGACCAGGGGCCATGGCTGGCTTGCCAGGACTCCGGTGCTCCAGCCTCCGGTTGAATCGTGAGCGGGCCGCCGTATTCGCGATCGTACCAGATCGCGATTTCATCGAGTCCTGGCGCGGTGCCTCGATAACCGATAAAGTAGAGCGGGGGGCGTTTGGCTGACGGCTTGGGGATTTTCTTCTTGATACGCATCGTCAACGACCCGTTACTTGCCTGATTTTTTGGCTCGGCGGCGTTCATCTGCATTGAGCAATCGCTTGCGCAGGCGCAGATTGAGCGGAGTAATTTCCACCAGTTCATCCGGCCCGATATATTCCAACGCGAATTCCAGGCTCATTTCCCGTGGCGGTGTGAGCACCAACGCTTCATCGGTTCCTGATGCCCGCATGTTGGAGAGATGCTTTTCTTTGCAGACGTTCACGTCCAGATCTTCATCCCGGCTGTTTTCGCCGATCACCATGCCGCGATAGACCTCGACGCCTGGGCCGATGAACATGGTGCCCCGTTCCTGGGTCATGAAGATGGCGTAGCCGGTGCTGGTGCCGTCTTCGTGTGCGACGAGAGAGCCATGAGGCGCCACCATCAAATCCCGTTCTTCAGCCGGCTCATAGGCGGCAAACACGTGGTGCATGATGATCGTGCCGCGGGTTTTTGCCAACAGGAGGTTCTTGAGGCCCATGATGCCGCGCGTCGGAATATGGTACTCGAGATGCATTTCGCTGGTGCCGACGTCGGAATGGATGAGGCGCATATGGCGGAGTTCGCCGCGGCGCTTCCCCATCTCTTCGATGACGGTTCCCTGATAGGTTTCAGGTACTTGAATAGTGAGCTCCTCGTAGGGCTCAGTGGCTTTCCCGTTGTCGTCGCGGTGGATGATGACTTCCGGTTGCGAGACTTGGAGTTCGTAGCCTTCGCGCCGCATCTGTTCGATTAAGACGCCGAGGTGCAGCTCTCCGCGGCCGGCGACGAGGAATCGGTCGGCACTGTCCGTTTCATGCACACGCAAGGATACGTTGGTTTCGAGTTCTTTGAAGAGACGATCCCGCAGGTGCCGCGACGTCAGATACTTCCCTTCGCGTCCGGCAAACGGACTGTTATTGACAGAAAAACTCATTTGGACGGTCGGTTCATCGATCGTGACGCGGGGCAACGCAATCGGATTTTCCGCATCCGCGATGGTATCGCCGATGCTCACTTCATCAAGGCCGGCGACGGCCACGATCTCTCCGGCTGCCGCCTGATCGGCGTCGATTCGCTCAAGGCCTGAATACACGGCCAGGTCGGACACCTTGCCGAGAGTTTGGGCGCCGTCCTTCCCGAGCAGCATAACCGGCTGTCGGCGGGCGATGGAGCCGGATTGAATCTTTCCGATGCCCATCTTCCCTTTATAGGGATCCTGGACGAGGGCCAGGACCAGGATTTGGAGCGGGGCCTCGGCATTGATGGCCGGAGCGGGAATTTTCTCCAGAACCGTGTCCAGCAGCGGCGTGATGTCTGTCCCGGGTTTATTCACATCCAGTGTGGCCTGGCCCTTGATGGCGGCGGCGTAGACGATCGGAAAGTCGAGTTGTTCGTCGGTGGCGCCCAGATGGACGAAGAGATCGAATGTGCGGTTCACGACGTCGTCGATGACGGCATCGGGCCGATCGATCTTATTGATCACGACGATAGCTTTATGGCCGAGAGCAAGCGCCTTGCGCAGGACGAACGTCGTCTGCGGCATGGGGCCTTCTTTGGCGTCGATCAGGATGAGCACACCGTCCACCATCCGGAGCGTACGTTCGACCTCGCCGCCGAAATCGGCATGTCCCGGCGTATCGACGATATTGATTTTGACACCCTTATAGACGACGCTGGCGTTTTTGGCCCGGATCGTAATGCCGCGCTCCCGTTCCTGATCCATCGAATCCATGATGCGTTCGCCCATGTCGTCGATCTTTCGATGGACGTGGGTTTGTCGCAGCACGGCATCGACCAGGGTGGTCTTGCCGTGGTCGACGTGGGCGATGATGGCGATGTTCCGGATATCGTTCCGGCGGGCGTGGGGGGCGCGTGACTGTGTCATGGTGTTGTGATCTCGTGGTCAAAAAAAGACGCCTCGACAGTGAGGCGCAATCGCGCAGTATAGCCGAAGTCTCGTCTCCTGCACAAGCCACGATTGCCGGGTGGGTGGTTTTTCCTTCCCGGCTACCCACTGTGCCAGGACGCGTTCCTTGTCATGGCTCCCCAGGTCGCTTTCTTGCCGACCATCCAACGATACAACCCGATCAATTTCCAGAGGGAATTCAATTGTCGGTAGCCGAAATTCTCCAAAATGGCTC
>JABFSU010000020.1 GCA_013140455.1 Nitrospira sp.
TCGGCCGTCAGGCGCATGGCGCCCTGCTGGATCACCACGGACCCATCCGCCTCGTACACATCCTGGTCCTGACGATAGTCGATTCGATTGGCCGTGACATCGAGGGGAGGAGATCCGGATGCCGAGGCGCCCGGAGTCACCGACTTGGATTTGGCCCAGACGAGACAGGGAAGACAGAGAAGAAGAACGGCCACGAGAACACAAAGCCTGTCCGCTGTCCATGACCGTCCACGCACCATGCTAACCCCTGAGCGGAGACAAGCCGCAGCCACGGACCAACGCTTTCACTTCGCCCACCAGCATGAGCGATCCGGCGACACAGATGAGATCGTGTGCGGTCGCCCGTGCTTTCGCCAAGGCCAACGCATCAGCCGCGGCCGGAGCGACATGGCACTGGGGAAACCGGGATCCGACCGTCTCCCGCAGTTCCTGTACCGAAGCCGAACGGGCCATATCCGCCTGCGTCAACACCACTTCAGAGACCAGCCGGTAGAACGGCTCGACAAAACGCGCGTGATCCTTGTCGCGCATCATGCCCAAGACAAGGATCACCCGGGACTCCGGTCGCGAGGCACACCACTCGGTCAAATACCCGGCCAGCACATAGGCTGCGGCAGGATTGTGGGCTCCGTCAAGCAACAGAACCGGACCTCGCTCCACCACTTCCAAGCGCCCTTCCCACAGCACCGACTCCAACCCCCGGCGCACCGCCCCGTCAGGGGCCGATATCCCACGCCCTTCGGCCGCGTCGAGCAACGCCACGGCACAAGCCGCGTTATCCAGCTGATGGCGGCCAGCAAGCGCACAGGTCAATCCGTCGAAATGCCGGGAACGGCTGTGATACGAAAACGCTTCCGGCCCATTACCAATCGTCTGAAAATCCTCTCCCAATCGCGTAAGTGGCGCCCCGCGATCCACCGCTGTCTGCCGGATCACGTCCCAAGGCGGCCCGTTGATGCGGCCCACCACGACCGGCACGCCGGCCTTGATGATCCCGGCCTTCTCAAATCCGATAGCGTCTTCAGTCGTACCGAGATATTCCTGGTGGTCCAGCGCAATCGTGGTAATCGCGCAGGCCTCCGGCTCCACCACATTCGTCGCATCGAACCGTCCGCCCAACCCGACTTCCAATACCGCCACCTCGACTCCGGACTCGGCAAAGTGGAGAAACGCCATCGCCGTCGTCAGCTCGAAGAATGTCGGAGTCAGATCGGACGGCACGCTTGCCTGAAGCCGTTCAGTCAGCTCCGCCACCTGCGCTTCAGCGATCATGGTCTGGTTGACTCGAATCCGCTCACGAAAGTCGACGAGATGCGGAGACGTGTACAACCCCACTCGATACCCGGACGCCTGCAGCATGGCCGCCGTCATGGCCGCCGTCGAACCTTTGCCGTTGGTGCCGCCGATGTGCAGACTCCTGAACCGCCGCTCGGGATTACCCAGCCGGCCCAAGAGCGTCCGCATGGTCTCAAGCCCCAGCTTGATCCCATGCTTCTGGAGTCCGTAGAGATACTCGATGGCGGATGAATAGGTCATGAACTGGGCCGGGCAGGATGCACTGCACTAGAAATGCGCGACGAGGGTGCTAAGTGTCTCTTTTAACTGTTTGCGCTCGACGATCATATCGATCATCCCATGCTCGAGGAGAAACTCCGCCCGCTGAAACTGATCGGGCAACTGCTGTTTGATCGTCTGCTCGATCACACGGGGACCGGCAAACCCGATGAGGGCCTTCGGCTCCGCAATGATGACATCGCCCAACATGGCAATGCTGGCCGTGACCCCTCCGAAGGTCGGGTCGGCCAGGATCGAGATAAACGGCAATTTGGCTTCGCCCAGCTTGGCCACGGCGGTCGACGTTTTCGCCATCTGCATCAACGAGAGAATCCCTTCCTGCATGCGCGCGCCGCCCGACGCCGTCACCAAGACCACGGGAAGCTTCTTCTCCAGCGCACGATCGACCGCCCGGCAAAACTTTTCCCCGACGACCGATCCCATGCTTCCGCCCATAAAGCTGAAGTCGAACACGCAAAAGACGACCGGCTGTCCCTCGACCAGCCCTTCGCCGATCATCAAGGCATCCTTGCGTCCGGTTTTTTCCTGCTGCGCCTTGACCCGATCTCTATAGGATTTTGTATCGTGAAAATTCAGCGGATCCTTGGCTTCCAACTCCGCGTCCCACTCCTTGAACGTCCCGAGGTCGACGAGCAACGCAATACGCTCCATCACAGAGATGGGAAAATGATAGTCGCACTTCGGACAGACCTTGTTGTTGCGATCGACTTCCTTGCGATAGACAATTTCCCGACAGTGGTTGCACTTGAGCCACATCCCCTCGGCCACTTTGGACCGCGGTGGCACTTCGGAGCCGGCTGTTTTCTGTTTCTTGAACCAGGCCATAGTCGTATCCTCTTGCTCAGACCATCACTTCCGAACATCCACGCGACGCACTCGCCGCACGGGAGTGCAGAATAGCATAGCCATCAAAACGATTCACGTGCAATTCGTTGGGAGACGCTTCAGAAGGAGTGAGAGCTAGAGACCGTCGGGAGAAAGGACCAATCGATACAACATCCACAACCCAAGCCCGACACTCCCCAGGCTCGCAGCTCCTTGCACCGCAAAAAACGCTCGCTGCCCGATAGCCTGTGAGTAGATGACCGGCACACTCAGAGTCAGTCCGATCATCAGCATGCCGCCGATCGAGCCAAGACCGAACACGGCGATATAGAGCAGCCCCTGGCCGATGCCGCTGGTGTTCGACACGATCACCAACATTAAGGCCGCGGATCCAGCTACACCGTGGGCCATCCCGATTAAGAGAGGCCGGAGCGACTGCCTGGCCCAATGCGGATGGGCATGATCCTCACGCCGGCGATGGCTGTGCAAATGCACATGCGGTTCGCCGTCATGCACGTGGCTGTGCAGATGCCACCTCTCACGGAACAGCTTGAGTGCCAGCGTACCTCCGAGCACGACGAGCAAGAGCCCCACGCCGCTTTCGGCCAACAACGCAAACGGTTCCGGAATATGAATCCCTGAGACCAGCACCACAGCACCGACCAGCATCAGCGTCAGCGTATGTCCCACTCCCCACCAGAGGCCGACCAGGCCGGAGGCCCGCATGGAGGGGCGCTCCGCAAGGACAGTGGACACCGCAGCCAAATGATCGGCATCGAGGGCGTGGCGAAGACCGAGCAGAAATCCGACCGTGAGAAAAGTGAGGAGGTTAGATTCAAACATGAAGCCCCTTACCGGGGTGGGACACGGACATCGATTGTACGGGCTGAAGATCACCCCCCACGGGCATGCATTTCCAAGTGAGGATCGCCACGGAGTTGATCAATCGCGATTAACTTGCCGTTGCGCAATCCGACCTCTTCCAAAGCCTTGCGCGATTCAGCGCCCCGATCGCGACGGCCTTGCCACCCTTCACCGATCAACTCACGCATCCGTTCAGGACTGGCGCCGGCTCGCATGGGCTGTCGAAGATCGGTTCCCTTCGCCGCATAGAGACACAAGTACCACATCCCGTCGGCAGTCACGCGACTCCGATCGCAGGTCGAACAGAACGGCTGCGTCGTCGACGCGATGATGCCGAAGGTGGTTCCGTCAGGCAGCAAGAACCGCTGGGCCGGCGCGGTCCCACGCCCGGGCACGGGAACAATCGGACCATAGTGCTGCGTCAAGGTTTCGAGGATCGCCGCTTGCGACAAGACCTTCGCCATCGCCCAATCATTCGCCCCGCCGACGTCCATATATTCAATGAACCGAACCTCGGCCCGATAGTGTTTCGCAAACTCGACCAGCGCGACCAGTTCGTCATCGTTAAATCCACGAATCGCCACCGTATCGAGCTTGAGGCCCGTGAACCCGGCGCGTCCCACCGATTCGATCCCCTCGATGACGCGCGCAAACTCATCCCGCCGCGTCAGCTGACGGAACCGTTCAGGGCGCAGCGTATCCAGACTGACCGTGACTCGATGCAGTCCGGCCTCATACAACTCCTGCGCATTATCCGCGAGGAGAATACCGTTCGTGGTGAGCGCAATCTCAGAAATTCGCCGGTCTTGCAGCAGCAGCCGGACCAGACGAGACAAGTCCCTCCGCAACAGGGGCTCACCGCCGGTCAGCCGGACCTTATCGATACCTAAATCGGCAAAATAGCCGGTCAGCGTCGCCATCTCCTCGAAGCTTAAGACATCTTCGCGCGGCAACCAGACATAGTCTTCTTCCGGCATGCAGTACTGACAACGCAGGTTGCAGCGGTCCGTGACCGAGAGCCGCAAACTGCCCAACGGGCGGTCATGGGCATCCCGCACTTTGGGAGGAGAGAAACGGTCAGGCAATTGCGACATGTGTGTTACTCATCGCCCGTTGCGCACGACAAACTACGGATGCTCTTCCACCCACACTTCACCCTCAGGCGTGTGCTCAAGCTTCCAAATGGGAGTGATCTGCTTCAGCTCATCGATGGCCCACTTGCAAGCCTGGAACGCTTCCGCCCGATGCTCGGCGCCGGCGATGATCAAGACGATATTCTCGCCGATCGTGATCTCTCCGTACCGGTGGATGATCAACAGCTCCAGAATGTCGAAATCTTTCAGCGCCCGCTCGCGGATCTCGCGCAGCTTCTTCTCCGCCATCCCTTCGTAATGTTCGAAGGTAATGCTGTCGACATCCCGTCCTTTGGAACGATCCCGGGCGATTCCCAGAAACGTCGCAATCCCTCCGATCCGCTTCGACCGGCTCTTGACCCGATCGAGCTCCTGATCAATGGAGAAATTCTCCCGCTGCACCCGAACGAGCATCTCATCTATCGGTTCCATACCTGATCCACCTGCAAAGGGAGGCAAGAGGGCAATCTCGTCGCCGTCCCGGATTTCCGTTTCCTCGTGGGCAATCTCCTGATTGACCGACACCAGGACCTTCTTCTTATGGATGAGTTCACCGATCTGCGGATACCCGCCATCGAGAAGCTCAACCAAATCTTTCACTCGTCGCCCATTTGACAATGCCAGAGAGAGAGAACCTTGATTCCCAGCCAACATCTTCGTCATGCCGAATAGCTTAATCGTGACCATAATAGTTCAACCTGGCCTCGTGTACGTGCCGGACTTCCCCCCGGATTTCGAGAGCAGACATACGTCACTGAAGCTCATCCCGCGATCGATCGCCTTGCACATGTCATAGATGGTAAGCGCCGCCACGGAAGCCGCCGTCATCGCTTCCATCTCCACGCCGGTTTGCCCCGTGGTCTTGACCGTGGCGTAAATATGGATGGCGCAGAGACCTGCCTGGTTCGGCTGGGATTCTTCTTTGAAGGAGATATCGACGCTGGTGATCAGGAGAGGATGGCACATGGGGATGAGGTCAGGAGTCTTCTTCGCCCCCATCACCCCGGCGACTTGAGCCACGGCCAAGACATCGCCCTTGGCGATCTTCCCGCGCTGAATCTTCTCCAGCGTGGCAGGAAGCATCAAGACGGTCGCCTGCGCAGTCCCGACCCGCTCGGTCGAGTCTTTCGCGCTGACATCGACCATCCGCGCCCGGCCCGACTCGTTAAAGTGTGTGAACTCAGCCATTTCTCTCAATGAATCAGCTGGTTATACATTGCGCCGATCGGTGATTATAAGTTCCGCAAGAAACGAAGGTCAAGCTGAGAAGATTCAAGATCACGCCAAACTTAACACTCTACATCCAAGCACCCTGGTCCTATTGGACGCAATCTTCATCGGCACAGTTATGCCTGTGATAGCTTGCGAATACTATATCTACGGGATTGGTTTTTTCATCCCATGGAAGCATGGGATCACCAGTAATGTTCCTAGCAAACAAACAGACTTTAGTAATGTGCTCCTTAGTCCCAGGGAAAACGTCCCGATATTTAGCACACCCCCATACATACAAATGCTTCTTGCCTTGGGAAATAGCAACAAGGTCATCTCCATTAATATGGAAAATCCCCACTATTATTTCTCCCTTTGGATAAACCAACGCTGGGACATCGGGTGCTTGGCTGTCCTCGGTAAATCCAAAATCCGCAGGCAGTTCGTCAGATCTCAGATCAAAATGAATTCGAAAACACAATTTCCGAGTTGGAGTATTTCCGCTATTGACCCACCTTGTTCGTATAGCCCAAAAAATATGGCCGTCCCTGTTGTCTGGATGAGAAATCCAACGACAACCGCCAAAATGCAGATAAGCTCGCTGGCTGGCCTCCATTGAAAGCTTAGCTATATCGACACTTTCCTTATTAGCCTCAACCTGTTCGCGTATAGCTCTCAGAGTAAGCCATATGACTAATAGCCCCAAGGCAGCTACAACTGTTTGTCCCCACCCTGCCAAAGTGGAGGGAGCAAAGGCTTTCTCGATGAAGCTATCTTCCGACTGATTGATGGCAGTGTTTTCTTGCGTGGGTATTCCTGGCTTATCTATGACTATCGAAGGTTCAGGGGGCTTAGATGGAGGATGTTGGCGCTGGTTGTCTTTTGTATCGCTTTGACTTTGCTGTACACCCCTAGGAGATGGCGCCTCAGAAATCGGTTGAGATTTTGATGACTCACTACTTTTTAGAGGCTGATGGCTTTCGCTTCCGTTGACCATCTGGTTTTGACCGCTCAGAACCCACGCCAACATGATCGAGATCAGAGAGAATGAGAGCTTGGATAGCTTCATCTAAGTTCAACGGGCTCAGTGAAACCTGTTTGCCTTTCGGCACGGATTATCCCCCAATGGCAAGGCCAATTGCACGTGCATTGGCTGATGCCCCACCTGCGTGGAAGAAATGGGATTGCGGATGAACCTTGCATCCGTTCTGTCACATATAATCTCCTCGAAATAGCATTAGCCTTGTCCGGCCCGTCAACCTTCCCTCAAACGCAATACCCCGACTAACTCTTTCTGCCATTCCTTTCCCTTCCTCTGGGATGCGGACAGCGAACAAGAGGAGTGGCAGACTGAGTCTCTCCTAGTCATTTTCCGATCCCCCTCTCTCCCTAAGGGTGTGCCCTGGTTGGCTTTCACTGCGCGCATTGAGCGACCGCCGTTTCATCGCGGGGGCTCAGCGAGCAAGAAAACCAACCGGGGCACACCCGCCCTCCTTGACTCTTTGAAATCCGATCCCCGACAATGCCCGCATGTCAGCACACATCATCATTGAACGGTTGGAGTTCCGTGGCCGCTGCGGCGTCACCGCGGAAGAGCGGGCGAAACCTCAGCCGCTGGCTGTGGATTTAGAATTAGACGCGCATCTCGATCCGGCCGGCCACTCAGACCATCTCGCGGACACCATCGACTATGCGAAGATCGCGCAACGCCTCGTGGAGATCGGCACAACACAGGAGGCCTGCTTACTGGAAACCCTGGCGGAGCGATTCCTCGCCATGCTGTTTGCAGACTTTCCCATCAAACGGGCGAACCTCTGGCTCCGTAAACTGCACCCACCCATTCCTCAAGTGACCCGCTCCGTCGGCATCAGGATCGAACGCACCAGGCTCGCGCAACAACTCAGCTGCATTGACCCGAAACCGGCCCCGTTTCTCGTCGAACAGCTGCATCGACTGCCCAAAGGCCGGGCCCTGGATGTGGCGGCAGGCGGGGGGCGGCACTCGCTCTTTCTCGCTGCCCGCGGTTATCACGTCGATGCCATCGACCGCGACGAAGCTGCCCTTACCCAGCTCGCTGCATCCGCTGCTGCAAAAGCACTCCCCCCGATCAAGACCAGAACCATCGACTTGGAGCAACCCGCGCCATTCGATCCGGGATTCGGACATGAGACCTACGATGTCGTCATAGTCTTTTTCTATCTGCATCGGTCGCTCTTTCCATTTCTCATCGATGCCCTCAAACCCGGTGGCGTGTTGATCTATGAGACCTTTACGATCGATAACTATACGCATCACAAACATCCGCGCCGGTGGGAATTCTGCCTGGCCCACAATGAACTGCTGCGCATGACGTCGACGCTTCAAACCCTGCACTACGATGAAGGGCCTCACGACGGCGTGAAAGGACCTCGCTCGACCTATACCGCACAGTTGGTAGCCCACAGGCCGCTGCGATCGGCTCACTTGACATGAGCCGCATCGATCTCCATCTGCACACAACCCATTCGGACGGCAGCCAGACACCAACTGAAGTCGTCAGGCTTGCACATGGGGCAGGCGTCTCTGCCCTGGCTATTACCGATCACGACATCACTACCGGCCTTCCCGAAGCCATCGCGGCGGGACAGGAACTCGGCATTGAGATCATCCCCGGCATTGAAATCAGCTCACGCCACGGTGAATCGGAACTGCATGTCCTGGGCTATTTCATCAAATGGGAAGATGCCCAACTCAACGAGCGCCTGATGACTCTTCGAGAGAGCCGTCACCGCCGCAATCCAAAAATCATCGAACTGCTGCAAGCCGCGGGCATCGACATCACCTACGATGAAGTGCGGGCCGTCGCGGGGAGCGATTCAGTGGGCCGCCCTCATATCGCCCGTGTCCTGATGGACAAGAAAGTCGTGACGACGGCCAAAGAAGCGTTTGATCGGTTCCTTGCCGAAGGCAAAGCCGCCTATGTGCCACGAGACCTGCCCTGCCCTGAAGATGCGATCCGCTGGATCAAGGATGCCGGCGGACTGGCGGTCCTTGCGCACCCCACTTGGGTCAAGACGACTGAAGGCACACTGACAGACGTAGCCCGCCACCTGAAAGAGCAGGGACTGGACGGAGTCGAGGTTCACTACAGTACCCACACCCCCCGACAGACCCGCACCTATTTGAGTCTCGCCAAACAATTGGGCCTCTTGGTCACGGGCGGCAGCGACTTTCACGGTATGACCAAACCCGATATCGAGGTTGGAATCGGCAAGGGCTCGCTGCATGTTCCGGATCATCTGCTCTCGAAACTCAAAGACGCCGTCGCCAAGCTCTAACAGGGTGCTGAAAAAGTCCGCCAGCGGCGTTCTCGCTCCACGAAGAAGCTCAACGTATTAAGAGCTACTTGAGGCGAAGGGCCTATCCGCTCGCATCTGATCAAAGCGAGCGGGTCAAGCGAAGCTTGGTATGTACCTCCTCGCCCCTTCGCTCACTGCGGCCTTGCTGGACGGCCTTTTTGAGCATCCTGTGGTTGTTCAAGCCGCAATGCCAATAGAAGCATCATTGCCACGTTTACTCATTCACCAAGCTTTTCCGCAGCCTGCTAACCCGCTCTCCCTGTGCGATTCCCGCTATTCGTTGACTCTTCAGGCCTATCCGCTAGACTTTGGGCAGCTTCTCACTGAACCTATCCATGACACACGCATCCGGCTGGCTCATTCAGTTCGCAATCGTCTCATTTGTGGCCCTCTTTGCTGGACCACTCCTGAGCAAGCTGCCGTTTGCCGAAAATTTCCCCCTGACACTTCTTGGCCTAACAGGACCGCAAACCATTCGCCTGGGCGTTGAAGGCACCGGCCTCCTCACGCTCTGGCTTCTGGCAGTTCATGCCTTTCGCCAGATGCCGGACAACGGACGAGGCTTTACCTTTATCAGCCGCATCATCCTTCCGCTGACCACACTGGTCGTCCTTATTGTCGGGGACAAGACGATGCAAGTGGTCGGACAATCGCTGATTGAAGATATCGGCACTCAGCGATATAGCCTCGGCTATGCCGCCACTCTGGTCGTCACCGGGCTCTGGCTGACGGTGGCGTGGCTACTCAACATCGATGCCCTCCATCTCTACTTCACCGCCCCTGCGCCGCCACGAAGTCGGAAGAAGACACCTCAGACGGTTGATGAGAGTCATGATACTCATGAACGCTCCGGTCCATCCGAAGCTTCTGACTCAGCATCCGCAGATTCGCCCGACAATGGGTCTCCACCCGCCATGCTTGGACGGTACAAAGTCCTGAAGGAACTCGGACGCGGAGCCATGGGGGTCGTGTATCTTGGCAAAGACCCCACGATTCAACGATTCGTGGCCATCAAAACCATGCGACTCGACGACATCGACGACGCGGAGAAACGCCAGGAAGTGAAAACCCGGTTTTTCCGTGAAGCGGAATCGACCGGCCGGCTGGCACACCCCAATATCGTGACGATTTACGATGCGGGTGAAGAGCAGGATCTCGGCTACATCGCTATGGAGGTCCTGGAGGGCACCACGCTCAAGCACTGGTCGCGCAAACCCAACCTACTGCCGCTCGACAAACTGATTCCAATCCTTGCCACCGTCGCCGATGCCCTGGACTACGCCCATCAACAAGGCGTCGTGCACCGCGATATTAAGCCGGCCAATATCATGATCACCAAAGGCGCAACGGTGAAAGTCATGGATTTCGGCATTGCGAAAATGGCCTCGTCGTCGAAGACGCAAACTAACATCGTGCTCGGCACTCCCACCTATATGTCGCCGGAACAGATTGCCGGGAAAAAGGTCGACGGGCGATCCGACATTTTTTCGCTGGGGGTCGTCCTCTTTGAAATGCTGAGCGGCCGTCCCCCGTTCACTGCGGACAACTTATCCGCCTTGCTCTTCGCGATTGCCTATAATCCCCATCCCTCTATCAAGGTCATCCGTCCGGACATTCCTCCGGCCCTCCAACAGGTGCTCAACCAAGCGCTCGAAAAAGATCCGGCCTTACGGTTCCGACGGGCAGCCGAGTTTGCCCAGGAACTGCGCGCCTGCCTGCAAGGCCAGACCGTCTAACAGGATGCTGAAAAAGTCTGCCAGCGGCGTTCTCGCATCGCTCAGAGGCTCAACGTACCGAAGCGTACGCCTCGCCTCTTCCCTCGCTGCGGCCTTGCCTGCGGAACGGCGTGTCTTGGCACGCCGGGGTTGGGCGGGTGAGACCAGCAGCCTTTTTGATCATCCTGAAGCTGTTCTAGCCTCGCTCCCATACGAAAGACTTCAGCCATGGGTTCGGCATCAACCGAGTTTCTCCGAAGCCTGTTAGAGAAATAATCCTATGCCGCTTGCCGTCACCCATAGCGCCCTCTCTGACGTCGGCCGCAGACGATCGCACAATGAAGATCGCTACTGCACCGACACCACCTTAGGGCTCTTCATCGTCTGCGATGGCATGGGCGGCAGCAAGGCCGGCGAGATTGCCAGCGGCCTCGCAGTTGAAACCATCCATCGTCACATCAATGAAGCGTCACAGAACCCGGCGTTCCCTTTGATCGGCCAATCTGACCCGACTATTTCGCTCTCAGGGAATCGCCTCCTCAGCGCGATCCGCGACGCCAATCGCGTCATTCATCGTGAGGGGCGCAGAAATCCGGACTGGGCCGGGATGGGAACGACCGTCGTCGCAGTGCTGCTCACAGAGCAGCTGATGTCGTTCGCCCATGTCGGTGACAGCCGCCTCTATCTGGTCCGTGCCCATGCCCTCCATGCCCTGACAGCCGATCACTCATGGGTGGCCGAACAGGTACGCTCCGGCCTGATGACTGAAGCCGAAGCCGAGCGATCGCCACAGCGCAACATCGTGACCCGCGCCTTGGGAGTGGCCCCGGACGTCGACATCACCATCGGCGAGGCTGAACTACAGGCGGGCGACCGACTTTTGCTCTGCTCTGACGGCCTGACAAAGGGCGTCGGGACAACGAGGCTTCTCAATGTCCTCACACAAACCGATGACGTGAGCGGCGCAGCCCGGCAACTGGTCGCCCTCGCTAATGATGCGGGCGGAGACGACAATACGACGGTCATCACCGTAGCTGTCCATGAGGCCATAGAGCAGCCGATGTGGAATCGGGTCCGTCAACGGCTGGCCATGTAGCGACACCTCACACACCGGGACATCGCGAGACCGACGCAGTACGTCGCGTGACCTCGGTTCGAGTGGCCTGGAATCTGGAAAAGATATCGTTGAGCGATTGAGACTGACCGGCTAGTTTCTGAGGGTGAGTGCGCCTTTGGGCAATGTCGCGTAGCACCCGTCCGACACGTCCTGGGCGTGGTCCTGTAAGCACTGCACCATCTGCCCCTCTCCTGACGGCACCTCGCGACAGAAGCGCTTGACATCATCCGCGCAAGCCAGCGCATGACCGGAACGTTCCTTCCACCGCACAAGCTGCCGGCGGATCATCGACTGACAGGGGGACGGAAGATGCTTGGCCCGTTGCTCCATGCAGCGTCGGCGATCCTCGCCTTGCAGACTATCCGGACAGGCCTGCTGCAGTTCGGCTTCACATTTCATCTCTGCAATTTGCTTTGATCGAGGATCCGAGGCAACCTCCAGCCCTCCCCCGCCCTGCTCACGTTGAGGCAGCTCCGCCCCGTTGACCACGACTCGATGCGAACCCGGGGCATCCGGCGCCGGCACCCCTGGAATGCTCAGGTCCAGCGCAGGCGTCGGAGGAACTGCCTTCATTGATCGAGACGAGACCGCGGAGGCATGGAGTTGATCTTTGGCGGGCATATTGGCCCAGACCAGTCCCCACACGAGACCCAGCCCGACAATGGTCACAAGAATGGCGGTCAGACGGCTTGATGAGGACGATGGCTTCGGCATGATGTAGGCCTAGGATAGGACAACATCTGAGGAAAAGCACCGAAAGGCGAGATTTTGAACAGCGTGTAAGGCAGAAATATCGCGCAGCGGCTAATTTTCTGACGTTTCGACGATGTGATTTTCGAACCTCGTGCAGCCCTCTGCTAACAATCGGTTCGTCAGCATTTCGCCGGGCCATTCGATCGGCAAGTCGGCAGTGAACACCCAGACATCAGGAGACGTCCAGACCGGCCCATGCTCCTCCGGCAGTTCCGGATCGAACAGATCGGTCCACACGGGCATATAGACACCGTTGCCGCATTGGGTATGCAGATGCACGACCGTTCTCGACCGGACCAATGGATCCAGATCCCGCCACACCGCCGCAGTTTCATCGGCCAGATGATGGATACGCACCGCATTTTGCGCATCGAACATCGCATAGGCTGCATAGACCGGGACCTCGATGGTATCCGGCGCCAATGCCAGTTCAGGACATTGCTCGACCAGGCCTTCAAGGATCGCCCGCCGATGCCGATCCTCCCAGGAATCAGGCAACCCGGGGTCGGACGCTCCGATAATTTCGAAGAGCAAGAAGGCGGTATTTTCCACCGGCGGATACAGTCGCGCGGCGATCGCTTGCGTCCGCTCCGAATCTGCTACCGAGGTCAAATGGTCGTGCAGCATCTGAAGATTGAGCGGTTCGAGTGTCGCATCGGTCAGCAGTCTCGATTCCACCCGCACCACCGTGCTCGCCGACAAGCGCAGATGCCGATGGAGCAACTCCGCCGTAGCGATCGGATCGATTTTGAGCTTGAGCGGGGCCGTGAGGTTGGCTTGCAATGGAAGCTCCAACGCCGCCATCGTGGCGTAGACCGGCTTTTCTTCCGTCGATTCATCCAGCGCCAAGGTACAGCTGGCTTCCGCCAGCAGATCGAACAGCCACTCGGCCATTTCTTCATCGAGCGCCGCCAGGACGGTCAGCAGGTCGGACTCGCGCCCCTGCTCTAAGAAGGCCTGCAACGTATCGATCGCCGCATCGGTGTCGCCGTGATCATGACGACGCGCATTGATCAAATGGATGAGGTCGCGGGTGAGCGGATCGGGACGAGACCAAGCCAACATCAGACGCTCCTCAGATAACCGGAAAAGGATTCTTGCTCACCGCCATCGCACGATCCCCATGTTGCCAAAGAATCTGTGCAGGAGCAAGGGCGAAGAGAGTTCCCGCGACCGTGTATCCAGTACCAATGACGGGATACGGAGCCCATCATTCACCAATCACTTTTACCAGCACGCGCTTTCTTCGCCGGCCGTCAAATTCACCGTAGAAAATCTGTTCCCAGGGACCGAAATCAAGCCGCCCATCCGTCACCGCCACCACGACCTCACGCCCCATAAGTTGGCGTTTCACATGGGCATCGCCGTTGTCTTCGCCGGTCTCATTATGCCGGTACACCGCATCGTGCGGCGCAAGTCGTTCAAGCACGTCGTCGTAATCCCGTAACAATCCCGGTTCGTCGTCATTAATATAGACGCTGGCAGTGATATGCATCGCGTTGACCAGCACCAACCCCTCCTTCACTCCGCTCGCATTGAGGACGGCTGCGACCTGAGGCGTGATGTTGAGATAGGCGCGGCGCGTCTTGGTCTCGAACCAGAGTTCCTCTCGATACGACTTCATCAACCCCACCTATTCGTGTGCGTCTCTCGACGGGCATTCTGCCGAACGGTCCGTCCGAGATTCAAGTGGCAGGCGAGAATCCGCAACTCGATTCGCCCCTTACCTGAAACGGACTATAATGAGGATCATGACCAAGAGGCCACCACACGTGTTACCTCACCCGCTCTCTGCCAATGCACACACCGTCTTGGCCCAGCGATACCTCGCAAAAAACCCCAAGGGCACCGTGACGGAAACCGCGGCGCAGCTCTTCTGGCGTGTCGCCCAGGACATCGCCCAAGCCGAACGCACCTACCCGCCTCCGACCAGACACCATCACCTGGCACGGCAGTTCTTTGACCTGATGGCTCGCCTCGACTTCCTGCCGAATTCTCCGACCCTGATGAACGCGGGGCGGCCGCTGCAGCAACTGTCGGCCTGTTTCGTCCTTCCGGTTGAAGATGCCCTCGCGTCGATTTTTGATGCCGTGAAGTATCAGGCCTTGATCCACCAATCGGGAGGCGGCACCGGGTTTTCCTTCAGCCGGCTTCGCCCACGGGCGGATCGCGTCGCCACAACCAACGGGGTCGCCTCCGGTCCGGTCTCGTTCATGCGGGTCTTCAACCTGTCGACCGACGTCATCAAGCAGGGCGGCACCCGGCGCGGGGCGAATATGGGCATTCTGCGGGTCGATCACCCGGACATTCTTGAATTCATCGCGCTCAAGCAGAACCAGTCGGAGATGACCAATTTCAACCTCTCTGTCGGCATTACCGACCGGTTCATGCGGGCGCTGAGACATCAGCAGACGATTCCACTGATCAATCCTCACACGGGTAAAACAATTCGCCGCGTGGCGGCTCAAGCCATTTTCGATCAACTCGTGCAGGCAGCCTGGCAATCCGGAGAGCCCGGTATCGTATTCCTGGATACGATCAATCGAGCGAATCTCACCCCTCACCTAGGTGCAATCGAAGCCACCAACCCCTGCGGAGAGCAGCCCCTCCTGCCCTACGAATCCTGCACGCTCGGCTCCATCAACGTCGCCAACTTCGTATCGGTCCGCTCAGGCAAACCGGTGATCGATTACGATCGATTGCACAGCACCATTCCAACTGCGGTGCGATTTCTCGATAATGTCCTTGACCGCTCTCATTTCCCCTTGCAGGCCATCGCAGAACATACGGCGCTCACCAGAAAGATCGGCCTCGGCATCATGGGCTTTGCCGATCTCCTCATCCATCTCGGCATTCCGTATAACTCGAACGAGGCCCTGGCGGTCGCAGAGGAACTTATGGGCTTCATCCAAGAACAGGCGCACGAAGCCTCGACTCAGCTGGCACGCGAACGTGGAGTGTTTCCTGCGTATCGCGGCAGCCGGCTACAGTCACGCAGGCAACGTTGGCGCAATGCCACCGTTACGACCATCGCCCCCACCGGCACGATCAGCATCATCGCGGATTGTTCTGCCGGGATCGAACCGCTCTATGGCATTCACCTGGTGCGCACGGTGATGGACGGCATGACACTCTCCAGCCTCCATCCGGCCTTCGCACGGCACGTCGAGACGCACGGTCTGACGCTCCCGTCGCTCCAACGAGAATTAGAACAGAGCGCGTCGATCCAACACCTTACCCAGCTCCCGGCGTCACTGCGACAACTCTTCATCACTGCCCACGACGTGTCGCCGTCACATCATGTGCAAATGCAAGCGGCCTTCCAGCGCCATAGTGACAGCGGCGTCTCGAAGACGATCAATCTGCCCCCCGCGGCGACGCCCCAGGACGTCGCGGAGGCCTTCCAGCTTGCTCATCGCCTCGGCTGCAAAGGGCTCACCGTGTTTCGCTCAGGAAGTCGGTACGATCAAGTCCTGTCCTGCTCGCAACAACAATCCTGCTGATCCGTCGACTCCGACCCTGAGGCTCATTCCCCTGTAGAATTCCCCCACAAAATTGACTCCTTCGGACCTTGGTGATAAGTACTTTCACAGAATATAATCGTTTGCCGATGATCGCTACAGGGAGGTGTCCGATGTTCGCAGTCGCTGGGGGTCCGTCGTTCGCAGGCAATGTGCTGTCCAATCTCTTTTTTGCCCGCCAACCGGAGCCGGATTTAGAGTTCACCGAAGAAGAATTGGAACAAACAACGAACACCCGTTCGTCCTCTCCCATGAAATCACCCAAGAAATCAGGCGGACGTCCCGTCCTCTGGCTCCTGCT
>JABFSU010000007.1 GCA_013140455.1 Nitrospira sp.
AAGAGAATGAGGGCGAACATCTCGCCGGTTGGAAGTATGCCTCCGCATCCGAGGACCGATTGCACTCCGAAGGGGATGACGAAGTCCTCTTGCCCAGGCACATAGGGACTGTTCAAGGCTTGGGGAACATAAAACGCGTTGAAGGTTGTGGCGTATTGATCCAGCAGCAGGGAGGAGCTGGCGTTTTCAAGAAACGGCAGATCAATGTGAAATTGTGCGAAGAGCTGCGAGAACATCGGCAGTGTGGCCAGGGCGTCCGGCCCGCTCAGGGGGATCGCGCGGAAGCGGCTGGATTGAGCGGGGTTGTTCCAGCCGTCGACGGCCCCCGTGCTGGCAAGGAGGGTCAAGCACTTCATGCCGGGATTGGCAGGTTTGTCTCCAAGGCGGGCATCAACCAGCGCTTGCAGTTCGGGGCTGAGCCGGCCGTACGGGTGAGTTTTGAACAACCGCACGAGGACGCAGGCAGGCTCATCATCCGGCCCGGTCGTGAGGTTGGCATAGAGATATCGTGTAATCCGGCCGGCGGCGTCTTCAATGGAGGCGGCGCCCTCGCCGAGCCGGCGGACCGTCGTGCTGCAGAGTGCCATGTCCGGCAGACGGAATGCGGATAAATCGAACATCAGCTCCTCACATGACACAGTGCCGTTACGATGCGGAGATCTACGTCTTTGTCGGATGTTGGAGGAGCGAACTTGATCCGACCGTACATATGCGGGGTAGTGGCTGGCGGAAATGAGAGAGCCCTCGGCTCTGTTGGAGCCTGACATGCCTGTATCGGTGTGCGACAGGGAATCTTGAGGCCGATGAAGATAGACCCAATGTTTCGTGTCTTGGTTGAGTGGCCTTCTTACGAGGATTTGGAGGCCAACGGAGGCACGGAGCCCTTGAAGCTTCCGGCGTACATGGCGGCGACCTGAGAGCGCCGTCCGATCTGGAGCTTGGAGTAGATGTTGGCCAGGTAATTCTTCACGGTCTTCTCACTCAGATCCAGGCGTTGCGCGATTTCCTTGTTGGTAAGGCCTCCGGCGACATGGGGAAGGATGCGCTGCTCTTGGGGGGAGAGAAGGGATCGTTTGGCAGGGGACTGGCCGGCCGATAGCTGCTTCATCCATGAGAGCGTATGGGTGGCCAGACGCGGGTCGATCAAGGGTTGTCCGGCGGCGACGGTTTTGATGGCGCGGATCAGCGCGGCGGAGGCGATGTCTTTCAGCACATAGCCCTGGGCGCCGGACAGGATCGCCTCAAGGACGGTGTGTTCATCGGCGAAGCTGGTCAGGAACAGGATGCGGATGTTGGGGTATGCCGACAGAATCTCGCGGGCGGCCTCGATTCCGCTGCCGTCCGGCAGGCGGATGTCGAGCAACACGACGTCCACCTTCGTGCGGCGGCATTGTGTGATGGCATCGGCCTTACTCCGGGCTTGGCCGACGACTTTCATGCCCGGCGTCAGATCGAGCACGGCGCCGAGCCCGATTCGAACCACCTCGTGGTCGTCGACGATCAGCACACGAATGGGCGAGGATTTCGTCTTAGCAGGCATGCGGATCTCCTGTGGGGATATCGATCGTGATTGAGGTGCCGCGGTCCGGCGCACTGTCGAGCGTGAACTGCGCGCCGATGGTTCTGGCCCGTGCGGCCATATTGGCCAGTCCGAGGCCGCGGCGGCGTGTGCGGCCGCGGTCAAAGCCGGCGCCATCGTCGATGATGCGCAGACGGATGTGCGCGGGGCCTGCGGTCAGAGTGACCGACCGGTGTGTCGCGACGGGAAGAGCGGGCCACCGGGCGTCGCACCCTGTGCTCCGCCCTCTACCTCGGCTCCAGCGGGGTTGGCCGTCGCTGGCTTCCGGTACGGCGGAGCGGGAGGCGTCTGAAGCCATGCTGGCAGCGAAAGCGTCGGCAACTCAACGCATCACCGTAGGCATGCTACGACGTCAAAGAACACGTCGAACGCTTGCGCGCGAAGAACATCACGCCGCATGTCGCGCAGAACGACACGAACCGGAGAAGCGCCATTGACGGAAGAACAACCAGGCACCCCGGTTACGCTAAGTCGCAAACCTGCCGCAAGATGATTGAATGCATTTTTGGTTGGGGGAAGCAGCACGGCACGATGCGCAAGACCAAGCTGAGGGGCACGGACAACGTCGCCGCACACTTCATGCTCGATCTCATCGGCTACAACCTCATCCGTATCCAGAAATTGCTGCCGGGGAATAGTTGGGTCCGAACACACAAATACGCCACAATTAGGCGCTCAACAACAGGCACCCGTCCGCAATTCCACACTCAAATGTCTTGAAGAACAGAAATATCGCTGGAGAATAGGGTTTTTCAGCAGACTGCTAATGGGAGGAAGGCCCAAATCGTGAGGAGCAAGGAGGAGTGAAGACCGACTCGATGGGTATGGAGTGGCAGCAACGGGGGGCGAGACACCCCCACCCCGGTCCCCATGGCGAGGGCAGCACCCAACCTGGGGGATGCGAGGTGCGACAAGTACCTGCGGCGCAGGTCCCTTCACCAGCCGTGGCGACCCAGCACCTGATGAACCAGGTGTGTAGTCAGACAAACCTGGAGCACGCGTGTCAGCGCGTGCGAGCCAATGGCGGCGCGCCGGGTATCGATGGGATGTCCGTTGACGCGCTGCCGGCTTGGTTGGCGGCCAATCAGGGGCCGCTGATCGAGAGGTTGCAACAGGGCACTTACCAGCCGACACCGGTACGCGGAGTCCTTATTCCTAAGCCGAGTGGAGGGAGCCGCCAATTAGGGATCCCCACGGTGTCCAGTCAAAAGTTAGGCGTTACTCGGACAGGCTCTGCGCAGGCGGGCAGGGTGAGGGTAAACCGTGTGCCTTGTCCGGGCGTGCTTTCTACTGCGACCGTACCTCCGTGGGCTTCGGCGATTTCTTTCACGATGGCCAGTCCGAGCCCTGTTCCACCCGACTCTCTGGCGCGCGCGGGATCGGCCCGGTAAAACCGTTCAAATAATCGCGGCAGATGCTCCGGAGCGATGCCGGCCCCCGTGTCCTCCACTTGCAGCACGACATGTGCGGGTATCGGCTTGAGTCGGATCGTAATGCGGCCCTCCGGCGGGGTGTGGGCCAGCGCGTTGTCGAGCAGGTTGATGAGCAATTGCGTCAGCCGCCCCGCGTCGCCTTGCACGAGGGGCACTGACTGCGCATCCATCGCCAGTCTGATTTTGCGGTCTTCTGCCAACGGGCTCAATTCTTTGATCAGGTCCTTCACCAGCGGTTCTAACGCGAGGGGCGTGAGTGTGACCGGAGGGCGGTCTCCGGAAAATTGCGCCAGGGTAAGGAGCGAACGGGTCAAGGTCCCGAGCCGTTCGACCTGCCCCAGGTTTGTGACCAGCGCGTCGCGGTAGTCCTCGGTCGTGCGGCTTTTCTGCAGGGCGACTTCGAGAGTACCTTTGATCACGGTCAAGGGAGTTTGAATCTCATGGGCCGCATCGGCGATGAATTGCCGTTGCCCCTCAAAGACGTGGTGCAATCGATCCAACATAGCGTTGAAGACGCGGGCGAGCCGGTCAAACTCCTCGTAGGGTGCCGCAAGTGGCATTCGTGTTCGCAGGGACGGCACGGAGACCCGTTCTGCCGTGGCGGTGAGCGCTTTGACCGGCGCCAACGCTTCCCGCGCGAGCCAGCGGCTGCCGATCCATCCGACGACGATCATTGCTCCGGCAAGAGCGGCCAGGAGGAGCATGAGCAGGCGGAGGGTATCGTCCACAAGCCGAAGCGATGCTTCCATCTGGAGGAGATATCGCACGGATCCGGCATAGGTGACGGGAAACGAGATTCGCCGGATCGAGCCATCGTGCGGCGGCGTAATGGTGTCAAACAGAGTGAGGCCGCGCTGCAGGTCGGCCAGTTGCGCGGGGGACAGCGGGGGCCGGGTCGTGCTCGCCGCTCCCTTCCAGAGCACCGTTCCAGATGGACTGAGCACGACCGCTGACCGGGCGGCCTCGCGCATTTCATCTTTCTCGTCGTCATCCAATGCCGTGAGCGTCCCGGTCGTCAACTCGACTCGTGCGGCTTCCTGCTCGGCGAGCGTGAGGAGTTCGCGGTCGACATGCTGTGCCAGGAGTGTCGCAAGTCCGGTATAGATCAAGATGGAAAAGGCGGTTAATAGGATGAGGACAAGGGCGATGGCCGAGCGGCGAATGTGCGTGCGGAATGCGACCATGGCTTAGGCTCCCGGGGTCTTCAAGACGTACCCGACGCCACGGACGGTCTGGATGAGGGGTGGAGAAAACTCCCGATCCACTTTGGCGCGCAATGCGCGGATATGCACATCGACGATATTCGTCATGCCGTCATAGTGGATATCCCACACATGTTCGATGATGGCGGTTCTGGTCAGCACCCGGTCAGGATTCCGCAGCAGATATTCGAGCAACGCATATTCCTTGTTCGTGAGGATGAGTTCACGGCCCGCCCGCCAGACACGATGGGCGACCGGGTCGACCTCAAGGTCCGCGACGGCGAGGCGAGGCGATTGCTCGGTCCCGCTGCGGCGGATCAGCGCCTGAATCCGTGCCAGGAGTTCCGCAAAGGCGAAGGGTTTCGTGAGGTAATCATCGGCTCCGATGTTGAGTCCGGTCACACGGTCTTCAACCGTTCCGCGGGCGGTGAGGAGGAGAATCGGTGTCTTGTTGCCGGCGGCACGGAGCCGGCGGCAGACGGTGAATCCGTCGAGCGCGGGGAGCATGACGTCGAGGATGATGAGATCGTAGGGCGTGGTGCCAGCCATGAGGAGGCCTTCTTCCCCCTCATGGGCCCAATCGACGGCGTAGCGTTCTTCGCGGAGCCCTTTTTGAATGAATCCCGCGAGGTCCGGATCATCTTCCACAATCAGAATGCGCATGCTGATTCCTTTTTCAGGATTCTACCCCCCGTGCAGACTCTGAGCAATCGGCTGTGCTGCCTGCGGCGCGGTCGTGACTCCAGCGCCATGCTTGTAGACAAGATTACCGCCGGTGTGGCCGGTGGCGATGAGTGTGAGCAGTCCTACGGTTGCTATTGCCAGATAGCCCGCGAATGTTCGTGTGCTGAAGCGATTGCGAAGCAGCAGGCGGGTCAGCAGTAGGACTGCCATGATCACGAGCGTGATGTGTGCCCAGGTTTCGTGGGTCTCGATCAGGGACTCGGCGATCCCTGCTTTTTCTGCCGCATCCTCCGCTCTTCTGCCTGCAATGGCGGCTGCGATGCCACCGGTGAGGCCGAGCCCGAGTAGCCAGAGGGCCCCTTCGCGGAAACTCTCGCGCGACAGGCTGGTGCTCAGGAGATCAAAGAATACACTCACGAATAAGAGGGCGATCGGGAAATGAACGAGGATGGGATGCAGCGGAAAATCCATGGTCGAGACTCCTTTGTTCGGGTCCTGGTTCGATGCGGTCCGGCCGGATGAGTCCGACCGGACCGCGCCGTTCACTGAAGGATGATGCTTACTTCTTGCTGCCGGATTCGTGTTTGGCGTCTTTGGTGTCCTCTGACACCTGGCCTGATTGCGCGTCGACCATGAATTCCCGGCTTTCTCCGCTGTTGCTCACGACGGTGATTTCATACTCCGTTTTCCCGTCTTCGTCCTCCAGTTCGGCCTCGATGACGCGGCCCGGATACTTGTCGGTGACGGCCTTGATCGCCTGTTCCATTGAGACCGCTGTTTTGGCGATGGTCTTGTGGTCCTTGTCGGCGAGCGCCAGACCGGCAAACGCGGTGAGCGACACGGCTACACAGGCGGCGATGATGAGCTGTTTCATGATGGAACCTCCTAAGGTGATTGGATAACTGCACTGTGCCATGGGCTCAGACTACCCGTTCAGGATGAGATGCCTATGAAGCGAAGATGAAGAAATCTTCATAGGGAGTCCGTCCCTGACGCCGGCAAGGGGCTGTCGTGCGAATACTGCGGACGTACGCGAATGTGTGTCCCAGGGGTGTCCCGGCGGATTGTATGGCAGGGGCAGGTTCTTTTAGTGACCGGCTTTGGAAGGCGGGACGTGCTCAGCAGCCTGTCCGTTGTAAGCGGCGATGAGCGTCAGCTTGGCGGAGCGGTCGAGGTTAAAATTCAAGGAGCTGACATTAAGCAGAAGGAGTTACAGGTAGCAATTTCTGCCGACAAAGAAACCCAGATCGGTTCGGCCAAATATGAGATAAAAATCAATCGCTGGTCTCCAGAATTAGCGAGCATCTGCACGCGCGGGACTTTACAGCTTCGGTACAACCGCATCCAGCACACCCACGCACGCGACCGTAACCTCACCTCCATGACAAGACTCTGTGATGTGGTTCCTATCCTCCCCGGCTTGGCACGACTTGTGCGCGAACTACTATTATTGGTAGCATCTGTGTTAAAAGGTTGAGATGGATACGTCTCAATTTGCTCCTGCGTACAAGGTCATCTTTTATCGGACGCCTCAGGGGGCTGAGCCAGTCAGAGAGTGGCTGCAGTCTTTGAATAGAAGCGAGCGGATCCAGCTTGGGCAGGCGATTCAAGTGCTGCAAATGAATGGCCCTGCGCTGCCTATGCCGTATGCCTGCCCACTGGGCCAGGGGCTCTTTGAGCTGCGAGAGAGGGTGGGCAAGGTGCGGTATCGGGTGTTCTTTACGTTTGACGGTGGGAGGGTCGTGGTCCTTCTCCATGCAGCGGTGAAGGATCAGCGAGTACTTGAAGCCGATATTGCGCTGGCTCGGCGAAGGTTGAAGGACTATGTAGGGAGGAGATAAGCAATATGAAAACCAGAAAAGTATCCAAAGCGGGTGGAAGTTCATTTGATGGGTGGTTGAATGAACAAGATGAGGCGTTCAAGGCGGAGGTGATTGCCGGGGCGATGAAACGTCAATTCGTGATGACGCTTCGAGCGATGATGAAGACGCAAGGTATCGGTGTGACCGCGCTGCAGAAGATGTTGGGCACAGGACCGTCTCAGGTGCAACGATTATTAGACCCTGAGGATATCGGCATTTCGTTGAAGTCGATTGCCAAGCTGCTCGCCGTTCTTGGTCTGGCAGGACACATTGCCGTTGAGCCCAAATCGTCGAAGAAGCAGGTGGCCTGAGTGTGACTGCTCCAGGGTCGTCTCAATTCTCAGAGCCGCAGCTCCGGGCGCTCGAGCTACGGCTCAAGCAGCTGGATGTCGAAAGGGCTGAGGTTCTTCAGGCTATCAAGGAGCTCAAGAGTGTTGCTGATCGGGAAACCGCGCCGACGCAGGGTATGGAGAAGGCTCTATTGGGTCGGTCGCTGCGAGATTCATCCCCGATCACTCCAGATGAACAGATCACCGTGTTTTTGCAGCTGTTTCGTTGCCGTGAAAGCGTCTATCCAAAGCGGTGGGAAAACGCCAAGTCGGGAAAGAGCGGCTACGCTCCGGCCTGCCGCAACGAATGGGTGCAGCCGCTGTGTCAGAAACCAACGATCAGATGTACCGATTGCGGCAATCAGGCGTTTCTCCCTCTTAACGAAGATGCGGCTCACGCACATCTTCAGGGGCAGTTGACGATTGGAACGTATGCGATTGATGCGGATGATTCGTGTGTGTTTCTCGCGTGCGATTTTGACGGCGCAGGCTGGAAGGAGGATGTCAGCGCGTACAGAGAGTGTGCCAAAAGGCTTGGACTCGACGTGGCAGTGGAGCGATCCTGTTCTGGACAAGGGGCGCATGCGTGGATTTTCTTTGACGGGAAAGTGCCAGCTCGACTCGCTCGCAATGTGGGCACGCTGATTCTCTCCCGTTGTCTTGAGGCTCGGCACCAGCTCAGCATGAAGTCATTTGACCGCTTGTTCCCCAGCCAGGATTATGTGCCCAAGGGTGGGTTCGGCAACCTGATTGCGCTGCCTTTACAGAAAACACCCCGAGAGTCCGGTAACAGTTGTTTCTTGGATGAACGGCTTTCCGTCATTCAAGACCAGTGGGAATACCTGGTGCACGTGAAACGGCCGCACTGTCAAGAAGTGCAACGGCTGCTCGACCGATTCCTTCCACGCTTCCCGAAAGCCTCGACGCGACACGATGCCTTTGACGATGTGGCATGGATAACGGACCGATCGCTCATGGATGCCGAAAGCGGGAGCAGCGATCACGCGGAGCCCATGATCGAAGGAGCCGTCGAACTCACCGTTGGCTCCATGATTCGAGTGCCTCTCACAGGGTTGCCGGGAAGGCTTCTTGGGAGACTCAGGAAAACGGCAAGCTTCCCCAATCCAACGTTTTACAAGTTGCAAAGAATGAGGATGCAGACCTATCCGCATCCGCGGTTTATCTTTTCTGGTGAGCTTCGTCCTGATGAACTGCTGTTGCCTCGGGGTCTGCTTGACTGGGTAACCCACATCTTATCGGGAGAGGGCGCGCTCGTCGTCATGCGCGATGAGCGGCTGGCCAAGAGGCGTATCAAGGTAGAATTCGTTGGAGAACTGACGCCATCTCAGAAGGAAGCGGTCAAGGCTCTCAAGAAAAGCGAGGTCGGCGTACTCGTTGCTCCTCCAGGGTTTGGCAAAACGGTGGTGGGCTGCGCGCTGATCGCCGAACGACACGTGTCCACGCTCGTCTTGGTGCATCGCCAACCACTTCTTGACCAGTGGAAGGAGGGCCTGATGAAGTTCCTTGGACTCAATCCGAAGGAGATCGGGATTCTTGGCGGCACCATAAAGAAGACAACCGGGAAGCTTGATCTGATGATGCTTCAGACGCTGACTCGAATGGGGGACCTCCACGAGATCGCACTGCGCTACTCGCACGTCATCATTGATGAGTGTCATCATATTCCGGCCGTGTCATTTGAAGGCGTTCTTAAGCAGCTCCCTGCACGGTACGTGCTTGGCCTGACCGCCACGCCGTATCGAAAGGATGGCCTTGAGGCCATTCTCTTTCAGCAGTGTGGTCCGGTGAGACATGAAATTGTGTCTGCCGATGAAGGCAAACTCGAAAAAACCGTCACGATCTCTGAGACTGGGTATCGTCCACCCAGCGAAGTGGGAGAGAAACCGGCCTATCATGTCTTGATGCATAGTCTTGTCAATGATACTGGAAGAAATAGTCGGATTGCGGCGGATATCGTGAAGGCGCTTTCAGCGAAGCAATTTCCGCTCGTGATTTCTGACCGGAAGGACCATCTTGATACGCTGACGAAGGGAATTGAAAGTCTGGCGACAGCAGAGGCATCTTTGGCGCAGCTCGTGGTGATTCGACTCGATGGCGATATGTCCATCAAAGAACGACGTCTTGCGCTTGAAAGAATCCGTGAGATCAGGACTCAAGGCGTGCCTCTGCTCGTGGTAGCCACGGCACCATTGGTTGGTGAAGGAGTTGACTTGCCTGAACTGGATACGCTGGTCTTGGCGACGCCGCTGTCATTCGAAGGACGGATGGTTCAATATGCAGGCCGACTTCATCGCTTGGTTGAAGGTAAAACCCATGTTCGAATCGTCGATTATGTCGATTCGAGTAACGCCATGCTTCTGAGCATGTATCGGAATCGAGTCAAGGCGTACCGCAAGATGGGGTATGAGATTCGAGAACCCCATGACATGCTGGGCGGAAGTCCATCACGTGTGCGAGGGAAGAGTGCTGCCGCAGAACAGCAAGGGCTTGAGTTAGGATAAGCGTGAATGACAGAGATCGAGGAACAAGAGGAACCTGTTGATCAAAGAGGCCGTTCCAATGAAGAGTTGGCTTGTGACGAGATCTCTTGGCAGCGGGGGGCTGTCCCTTGATCTCGATGATGCACATGGATGGCAGGCATGGAGTACGCGGATGTATCAGCGGCGTGAACGTTGACCAAGGATGCTGGTCGGCATAGGTCACCTGTTTCTCATGGTGCTGAAGCAGGACGAGCAAGGCTGTAGCAGGAAAGACCAGATTACCGCCGTTTTCGGTACGGCGTCATCTATGCCAATAGTCAAGACAGCGACGGCACCCCTCCCCGCTGTTCGGCAAGGCGGCGGATCGTCATTTTCCCCTGATCTTTCCGTGCTTGCGCGAGATCATAGGCCGACTGCATCCCCAGCCACATGGCCGCCCCACCGCCGAACGCCTTTTCTAACCGCAAGGCCATGTCCGGCGAGAGCCCGCTTCTCCCGCGTATGACGTTGTAGAGTTGTTGCCGCGTGACCTTCATGCCCTTGGCAGCTTCCGCAACGCTCACGCCCAATTCCTCAAGGTTGGCGGCAATCAGTTTCCCCGGATGGACAGGATTTTGCATCAGCATGCTGTCACCTCTTAATGGTAGTCCTCTAAATCCACATCGTGCGCATGGCCTTGCGCAAAGCGAAACGTCACACGCCAGTTGGCCCGAACCGTCACGGCCCACCTCCCCTCGCGGTTGCCCTTCAGTGGGTGCAACCGAAAGGTGGGCTGGTTCATATCCTCGGCCCTTTCCGCCGCGTTCAGGGCCGACAGAATCAAGCGCAGCCGATCAAGCTGGTCGGCGTTCAGCTTACGGCCAACATCCTCCTCGAACAACAGGCGCAGGCCCTTGTGCCGGAAACTCGCAATCATCGATTTGACTGTAAAACGTCAATTACCATTTGTCAACGGCAATGGTCGGTTGTCGCATTCCTCATGGCCCGTATCCCGTCAACGGTCTTGTCGCGCTCGCGGCGACGGGTCTGCCGCCCGGCATGCCCCCCGCTGCTGACCGGCGGGCAGAGCGCCACGCTCACGCTGAACAGCGGCACGGCCCCCACCGGCTTGGCGACCCTCACGATTTTCGCGACTGCGGTGATCGAGGGGCAGACGATGGTCCGGCAGAGTCCGTTGCAAGTGAATGTATTGGCAGCGTGAACGACGACGTTGGTGGGCCGTATTCTCGCGACCAAAGATGATGCGCCGATTGCCGGCGCGGGGGGATCTGTCCCTTGATCTCGATGATGCACATGGATGGCAGGCATGGAGTACGCGGATGTATCAGCGGCGTGAACGTTGACCGAGGATGCTGGCGGCATAGGTCAGTGGGTGGATACAAACGTTTGCATTTAGTGATAAGTGCAAGCATATGTATCCATTCATATGAAGCGCGTTGAACTGGAACGCCGAGCTGAAGCTGCTTTCCGCCGCCATCGGGGCGTGCTTCGGACTTCTCATGCGCTGAAGCTGGGGATCCATCCACGCATTCTCTACCGCCTTCGTGACGCCGGGCGGCTTGTCGCTGTGACCCGGGGAGTGTACCGGCTGGCCGACCTGCCGGAGCCGAGCCATCCGGATCTTCTTGTCGTGGCGCGTCGTGTCCCGCAGGCCGTGATCTGTCTCATCTCGGCGCTTTCCTTCCATGGTCTCACCACCCAAATCCCGCACGAGGTCCACATTGCGTTGCCTCGCCGGACCCGGTATCCACGGCTCGACCATCCTCCGCTTCGCGTGTTTCTGATGACGGGTGCCGCGTACTCCGAAGGAATCGAAACGCATTTGATCGAGGGTGTCCCAATTCGTATATATGGACCAGAAAAGACAGTGGTGGACTGTTTCAAGTTTCGAAACAAAATCGGCATCGATGTGGCCATTGAGGCGCTACGACTGGCCCGTGAGCGGAAGCGCGTGACGCCCCGTGCACTGCTTCAGTATGCTCGACTCTGCCGAGTTGAACGTGTCATGCGTCCGTATCTGGAGGCGCTGACATAATGGCCGATCATCTGTCCAATCTGCCGGCATCGATTCATCAGCGGCTGCTCAATCAAGCCAAGCAGCAGGGCCGGCCTCTACAAGAGTTGCTTCAGTATTTTGCCATTGAACGATTCCTGTTCCGCCTCAGTCAATCGCCGCATGCCACAAGGTTTTATCTCAAGGGGGCCCTCATGCTTCGGCTCTGGGATGCGCCCCTTTCGCGCCCGACGATCGATGTGGATCTGATGGGGCGGCAGGTGCTGTCCCAGGAGGAGTTGGAGCAGGTCATCAAGGACGTCTGTGTGCAACAGGTGTCGGATGACGGATGCCTCTTCGATGCCGCAACCGTGCGAGTCCAGCCCATTCGCCTTGAGGATCAGTACGGGGGCATCCGTGTTGCGTTCATTTCCCATATTGGAACGATGCGGCTCAACATGCAGGTGGATGTCGGATTTGGTGACGTCATCGTTCCAGGGCCGATTCCGATCGATTTCCCGGCGCTCCTTGATTATCCGTCCCCCCCATCTTCTGGCGTACTCTCCTGAGAGCGCGATCGCGGAGAAATTTCAGGCGATGGTGATGCTGGATGCAGTGAATAGCCGAATGAAGGAGTGTTACGATATTTGGCTGCTTGCCAAGGGGCATCCCTTTGATGGCTCTGTCTTGAGCCAAGCAATTCAGGCCACGTTTACGCGGCGACAGACTGCATTCCCGGTGGAAATCTCCACCGCGCTGACGGATCGCTTTGTGACGGATCGCATCAAGCAGACGCAGTGGAAGGCCTTTGTCAGGAAAGGCCATCTCGCGGCTGAGCAGGTGTCACTCAGTGAGGTCGTGGAATTACTTCGAAGCTTCCTCATCCCACCAATGCGAGCTGCTGCCAATAGGGAGATGTTGCAACGTCATTGGCCAGCCGGTGGGCCTTGGATGTCGACCTGATGCGAGGGCGTCGAATTGAGATCATAATTAAGGTAGACCTCTCTCCGAGATATAGAGAAATTGTTCTGGCGGACATCTTCAAAGCCCTCGCCGGAGACGAATAATGGACTATGTGTCGAAACAATAACCTGTGAGTTGGCGTTACTGAGGTCCTGGAGGACGGTGGCTAGATGTCTGGTGGCTGGATTCCTGCTGGAAACCATCTGGCGAATTGTGTCCACGACCAATGATGGCCCCAAGGACGTCGTCGAGCCTCGCGAGCGCCACATCTTTGGCTAGCCCCAGTCCATTTGGGCCGGCAGGTGTTGCAATATGAGCTAGCAATTCTCCTGTGTGAATATTGTGGCATTGAAGTGACAGCACGGAGCCTGTTGTTGTCTCCTCGGCTCGCACGGTGAGTAATACGGTGGGAGCGAGCCAGTGGCCGGGAGAAACGGCGGTTTGATCTTCGGTGCCCCCGCTCATGATGTGTTCGAGTTCCTGGCGGAGCAGCGGTCGAATCTCTTCCGATGTGATAAGCGGCACGTGGTGTCTCAGCGCTATTCGGCTCAGGTAATCTTCAATGCCAAGAACTTTGGATGCGTTGCCCTGGAAACGCACCGTCATCACCAGCGGACGTGGCCAACGTTCTGTTCCCGCGGTAGCCGGAACCTGATGGCGGCCGACCGCCTGAATGGCTGTTGCAGTGATTTCAAGGGGGCGATTCGACTGAAGCTGGTTCTTATGCCAAACCGAGAGACTGACCGTAACTGCCGGAATATTCGGCATGTCGTAGCCCGCATTCTGGATGGCGGTGGCCAAATGGGTGAGCCGTATGACAGCCCGGCCATCTTCATCGATTGGGTATGACAGGTCGACCTGCTTGGGGCCGTTCCATCGCACTGTTATGTGTCCTTCGCGTGCAGTGATGGTATCTGGCTCCAACCGTTTCGACAGGACTGTGCTCTCGACCGTGCTTTGCCGGTCCGAGCGGGCAATCATGAGGGCGAGGAGGCACGCCTCCACGGTGTAATGCATGAGGTTCCGACGCATTTCTGGCGAAGCGGTGGGAGTGAGAAGATTCCAGGCCCATGCCCACGCCGACGTTGGGCACGCAAAGAGCCCAGCTGGTAACGCCAGCGGCTGGAAATAATAATATCGGCGGACCGCCGTGATGTGCCGGATTTCCTCGATCTCGCGCAGAATCGGCTGTGAAAAACTGACCGTCCATCCCTGGCTATCCGGATGTGGGAGCACCTGCACCTGAAGGCTCCCGTGTTCAAGGATTGTCTCCTCCTGTTTGAAGGCTGGCCCCTCCGTCAGCCTCTCAGTGATCGGGATGCAACCGTTCAGCAGCAAATAGGTACTCAGTGCTGTAAGTGGGAGGGCACGAACAAAGAGTTGTGTACGTCTGGTCATGAACGTTGGCGTCATCGTTTCTCCCACCGGATTGTGTGCTAGTCCTTCCAGTGCGGACCTGGCAGTTGCAGGATTTCTATGGTTTCGGCACGTACCGCTTCCTTCCATCGGGTCTCTGCAGACTTCGCTGATGGGTCATAGGCGTAGTCGAGAGACCCATAGACGGCAATCACGGTCCCCCGCTGCATCGTGGCGAGCTTTTCCCCCGCTGCTCCGAGCGCGATGACCGTAAAGAGGTAGCACTGTTGTCCATAGGTACCCCACATCGCCATCTGGGATTGACTGCGGCTACTGATTAGGACCGAGGCGATTAACGAACCAGAGGGGTCCGTAAACAATTCTGGAGGCATGATAATCACGCCAGTGAGCTCAACTCGGTTAATGTCACAGGGGGTACTGTGTTCCTCTGTCATCGGAATGTGCATGTCCATTTAAAGACCTCCTTTGGAAGGATGATTGAATGATTACTGCTGTTGGCTCGATGTTGCTGGTTCTTGAGAAGTGAGCGGAGCACAATATTGAGGAGCCATTAGCGTGTTGCTGAGCATCTGCTCTAGCAGAAACGAAAGTCGCTCTCTCACCTGTCCGCACATTGGTAACAGCGCTGTCTGAGAAGGTTCGGTTTCACCCCTGAGGTGCCGATCTATCCTGATTTGAGAACAGTCCAACATGTGGACAATGAAGAATTGAACGCCGGCTTCTTCAAGATGAAGTTCGGCATATGCTGGACGGTGGTCTAGGTCCATATTGACGGAGGCAGGGACGCCCTCTTGGCAGAGTACGCTCGCCAGATGTTTCAGCATCGGACTTACCTCAGTGAGCACGAGGGCTTCGAATTGCTTCCGTGCGGCCTCAGTAGAGGGAACCAGATCTCCCTTTCCCTTCGCCTCGCGTATCTGTTGACGCAAAAATGTGAACGGTGCAAAGCGCGTCATTGTGAACCTCCGTTTCTGTGGATCGGTGAGACCGACATCGTCTGCCTCTTCTCTACAAGGTCAGCTGTGATGGCCCGCTGAACGACTATGAGCGCGCGTGTTCATGCCGAGATGGCTCAGTCAGAGCCCCCTATCTGACTGAAGAAAATAAATAACCGTTTCTTACTCTTCTTGGGAGTGTTGCGTTGGATCAGAGAGGCGTCGCCATGCGGCATCCAGCACATCGACGGCATGTCGAAGGTCAGGACGGTAGGAGTCGAACGTTTTATAGATATCGGATACCGCTTGAGACTTGTGGCCGAGGGTCAGCGACGTCACACCAGGGTGGACGCGAGCTTCCTGCAGGGCAGCTCCGGCATTTCGCCGAAGGTCATGGAAATGTAAATTATCGATGGATGGCTCGGCTTTCTTGCAGACACGCCGCCAGGATTTGCGGAACTTATCCGATTTCCATTCGCCGAAAACGAGAGGAGACTCCGGGGGCAAGGCCGCAAAGATGGCGGCGGCTGTCGCATTGAGGGGCAACTCCAGGGGACGTCCTTTGATGACCGTCGGCGCTTTCGGTGGGCGATACCACAGGCCGTCCGCTCGCCGATACACATGCTCGCGAGACATCACCAAGATCAGCTCTTGCCTGAGGGGAACATTGAATGCCAACGCGATGGCCGTCTGCATTCGGAGGGAGCCAGTCGACAACAACTGCTGCACTTCCTCGCGGCTGGCGATACGATCTCGGGCGATGTATTGGCCGAGCGGCAAGTCGACAAGAGGATTGGATGTGTTGGGAGGCAATAAGCGATGACGGCTGGCGAGGGTGACATACCGACGAGCGACGTTGATGATTCTCCGAATCCCTTGCTCTTGGTATCCCTCTTTTCGCAGATCGAGCAGAAGGTCGACTCCATGCTTGCGAGCAAGCTCACTGAATGGAATATGTCCCCAGCGTGGGATAAGAATTCGATCGAGAATCCCGAGTGGGCGGGCAACATCTGATAACTGTTCTGCTTCAAGTTCTTTTGCATACATTTTCCGAAAGGCTCCGAACGTGCCGGCGGCATACACTCTCGCACCTTTCTCACGAAAAGCGAGGCGACCAGCCACGACACCATCGCGGATTTGCTCGGCCTTTTGTACGGCCTCCTGGTAGTCGGTCGCATCGGTAATGGTGAAGCGGATGCGCTTTTTGTTGTGGCGAAAATACACGTCATGTACCGTGCCGTGCTTGGTCTTTCTCGGAGTCACAGAAAGTGCGCCGCTCATGGCTGCACCTTCTCGAACGCAGGGTGGGGAGAAGATGCGGCCTTCTCGAGGTCCTGGAGCACCTGTGCCCAGTCGTAGCGGGTCACGTGGCCGACAGAAAGCGCGGGAACGAGCTTCCCCGCTAGGGTCCAATTTCTGATCGTTTGTCGATGGACCCTCAACCGTGCGGCGAGTTCGTTGGGAGTGAGCAGCTCGTGTGTCATTCGTTCCTCCTTGCATGTTGGTTCGGCAAGACGTCTTTGCTGAGACCGCCTATGCATGGAGGGAAAACGATGGCTCGACCGGTATCTGAGCCTTTGTAGAATGAACGGCATAAGGCCGTGAATCACACGACAGGGTCATGCGCCCGATGTGTTAAGGGGAAGTATAAACGTGAGAGATCGGAGCGCGTGGGGGGCGAAAAATGAAAGAGGGGGACGATCGGTGAAAGTTCGGTCACTCAATAAGACGCGAGCGCGGATGGACTGTATCGCATAGCCGAAGTGTTACCATTTGTTCGATCATAACCTCGTCGAGCGTGCGAGGGACAGGCTGACGTTTCTTTCTTCGGGCATAGAGGCTTGCGGGAGTGAGGAGAAGGAGGGGCGCCACTTGTTGAAAGGTTAGCGTAGAAGGAAAATCGAGGTGTCGACCTTGAGGAGAGCCAGAACGAAGCAGATGTAGATAGTAGATCCAGTCCAGTGAATGGGCGTAGACAGACAGAGTTATTTCTGGGCAGGCGTGCCCGATGAGTGTTTGCAGCGCAAATAATGGACGTGTCACTGCGGTTGCGCCCTTCCGGCTGCCAGGGCACGATGGGCGTAGAAATAGCTGGCGGAATGGTTTCAGGGCATGTTGTGAAAATATGTGGGGCAGAAAGGCCTTGGGAAGCTTGGCGTTGGGGATCGGGTGAAAGGTGAGATACCACCGCACCAAGAACCAGGTGGCAAAGGAGTGGCGCAGATCATGCGCTGATCCGGCTCCCAGATATCGCTTCATCAACGTGCTCGCCCACTCCCCAAACAAGTCTGGTCGGCAAAAAGTGCCTTCGTCCGAAGGCAAGAGTGGAATCTCGGAGGTGGCTCGGCCCGATGCCAGGGCGCGTGCGGTCCTGTACTGGCGGTGCAGGATCGCCCGCTCTTTCTCTGGGACTAGCAGGCTGAGGGGGATGACGCGGATTCCAGCCTTCGTTTTGGAATGGCGAACCCATAGCAAGGTCTCCGGTCCCTCCTCAAAGTCGGCCACCGTTAGCAGGGTGGCTTCTTCACGTCTGAGACCGGCGTAAAAGCATAAGATGAAGAAGGATTGCAGTCGTGTGGCGTGGACCTCAGAGTAATCGCCTGAGGTTGCTTCCGACATGATGTGAGTCAGGAGGTAATCAATGTCTCGATAGGTGAAGACAGGCCGGTCCTCGGCATCGCGATACACCCAGAGCTCCTGATCGTTCCAGCAGATAGGAGGGAGTACACCCTGGAGCGTGGCATGCTGAAAAAACGATTGGAACGACTTCTTTACATTCCGCTGGGACTCAGGGTTGTCATAGTACTGCATGCACTCGGCGACAATGTGAACAAGTGTCGCCGGCGTCTTTACTTCAGACAGGGGTGTCCGGCCAAACTTCTCATAAATAAAGAGAAGCAGATTGAAGAAATACAGTCGGACGGTGTTAAGCGAGCGCGGGCTTGCGATCAGTGACTGCAGCCACAGGAACAGCAGTCGTGCATTGTCGTACAGCGGCCAGTCATCGAGTGGAATAGAGGGATCGGCCGCAATGACCTGGGGGGACAACGTCGCAAGGATCGCGTTCACTTCCTTGAGGAGTGTGCTTTTTGTGGCTCGAAGAGGTTCGCGAGTCGTGGCGTTTAAAAGGCGATTGACCTCCGTGTAGGCCACCTTGAGCCGATCGGGTAGCCGACTAGGTGTCGGTCGTGCGGGTCGAGCGGATAGTGGTGCGGACATGCCTTCCAGAGGCGCTGGGTCTTTATCGTCGGCTGGAATGCTGACAGAGGGGTGATATTTGTCCAACAGCACTCGCTCGATGTCCCAGATGGTGCTAGGCCGAGACATCCACCGCCGAGACAGTCCTGCCACAACCCAGGGCGGTAACGTACTGAGGAGATTCGCCTGACAGGCATTCTTAATTTCCTTCCACGATGGTGGCCAGTGTTCCGGTGCGGGAGAACAATTCCCCATGCCGTGATGGAACGACAACGACGGGTCACGTGTTTCGTGAAACTCGACGAATCTGTGTGTGAGCCAGTCATGAAAGAAATTCTTTTTCTTGCGGATCCGGACAGAGAATAACGGTTGGTCCGGCAAGAACTCGAATTTGTGAGACGGAATGAAGTCGTCGGGGTCCTGCGTGCCGACGCGGAGTTTGGAGAACATTGCCACCCGATAGAGGAGGCAGCGGGTTGGGACTGGCAGGGGAAAGCGTATCTGTAAATTGCGGCGCTTGGGTCGCCTCGTATTCTTTGGGGAGACGGCACAAGGCTTGTTGGGTTTGAATGCGTCGATCTGAAACCACCTGCCTTGCAAGATCACGTTATCCGTGGTCAGGTTGAGCAGGTCATGATTGATGGAGGTTCGATAGAGGGCACCTGCCATCAGAAGAGAGAATAAAAAGGTGCCGACGATATCCTCTTCGTCGTCATCGTGGCGGTAACTCGGCGTGTGGGGGGAAGGCGCGTGCGGCTGCCGCCCATTGTAATCATGGAGCGTTCGTTTGGTGAGAAAACGAGAAAATGCAAGCAGCTGTGGCCAGAGCCGCATCGCTTCAGGGGACAAATTGCCCGCCAAGTCGCGTAATTTCGGAGTCTTAACCTCATCGGTAGGTTCTTGTGGTTTTGCGGTGGAAGGGCTCGGCATCGTCACCACGCAACTGGTTGGATTCCAATATTCTTAAGGCACTGCTCAAGCCATACGTTCAAGCCCTTGTGCAGGACCGAGGTATCGGTCGCGGCATACACGTTGTAGGGTTCAAATCCGAAGTGCTTGTGCGACATCACGTAGTTAATGGCTTCGAAATCGCTCTGAATGGTATTAAATAAAAAAGACCGTACGTAATGACGGTGTACATTGGGTGGGTACTGGATCTCGCGCGAGTCGCGGGGATACCGACCCTTCATAAGCACCCATTGAATGCTTGCGGGGCTTAAAGAGCGAAAGGCGAGAGCTCCTTTTTTGCTTACCTCAACGAAAAAGCCGAAGGGGTTGGCAAGCTCACTCAGGTTGGGAATCCGCCAGCGGCCATAGTGCTCTGTGAGAAGTGCGAGCGTCTCCGGATTGACCTTCTGCAGTAAGGTCTTGAACAACCTTGATACGGTTTGAGGGATCACCATGAGCCGTTCCTCGTGATACCGCGATTCCTTGTCCGCAATGAGACAGCGGCGCCCCTGGAGATCTACGCGGTCCCAATTGATGTGCGGAATCACCCTGGGTCTGCTAACGGTTCCATATTCCCACGCGTGATACGCGAGGAGAGTGAAATAGTTGTGTCGCCAGACACGAAGTTCCAGTGCTTCGTATTCTTTAAGGCACTCGATCGCTTTCTTTAGCCACTGAAAGTAGCGCTGTAAGTTCTCCTGTTCGGGAACGCACCGAGACCCATACCAGACTGTCCCACCCTCACGACCTGACGAGTGTTTTTCCATGGCGTGGCCTCCGTGAAATAGTCCCTCCCAGCGGCACGCCGGTCGGGAGGTCGCCTGCGCATGGGCCTCAAGCTCCGTGAGAAACTGTCGCGCGATGGCTCGGTAGTCAGTGTGCAGCCGATCCGCAGGGAACGCGGTGTATTGCAGGGGGGAGCGGACATGCCACCAGAATTGTCCGCTTACATAGGCGGCATGGACAGGGTCTAATCCATAGCGTTGCGTCGCTTGAACGCAAAAGGCCTTCGACAATCGTTGCAGACTCACGCGGCCCTGCCGACTTGAGCCGCGCGTATTCAGCCAGCGGTCAACCGCGCGTTCTTGTTCGCTGACCGATTGGCCATCTGACGGCATGTTGAAGAAACGTCTCCCGACGATGCGTTGGGAATCGGCTGCGTGGGGTGATCGACGATGGCATTCGGCAAAGAGGCGATCAAGAGGAGGGGGTAAGGGAATTCTGATGTCCCGTGTCGTGTGTTGGCATGCGTTCAGAAAGGGCAGATCCTTTTTGCCTGCGTAACCGAGCCAACGTTCGGGCCAGAAGTACTGGAGTTCGTGGGAGTCAGGCAAATAGGTGAGGTGGATTGGCCGTGACTGCTGCTCAATTGGTGCCTCGGAAGGGGAATTTCCCGAAGACACTGACATGGTGAGGACACTAGCGGGTGACTGGCCTGTGAGCAGGACGGTCAGCGTGATGGTCGATTGAATCAAATTGATATCTGATGTCGACTCCAGGGAGGCGGACAAGGGGAGTTGTCCTATCAGGTCAGCCAACGTGGAGAGTTGGAGCACACGCATGTCATAGAGGTAGGGCACCGCGGTGCGGCAGCGGGCGATTTCCCTGCTCCGATTCAGAATGGCGCGAGCCGTGTGGACACGCTCCATATCAGGGTGCAGTGGGATCACGTTGATGGTTAACTCCTGACGTTCGGCGTCTGGGATGGCTGATGAAGCAACCTCATTGTCTCGAGGATGGAGACCGGACTTGATCACGGGCCGGTGGACTGAATCAGAAATGTCATCAGCAAGAAAAGACGATTGCACCTCGGTTGAGGAGAGCGTCTTCCACGCAATATCCTGGTGGCCCCGTGCACGACTGATCTGGCGGCGCTCAAAGAATAGCCTGAGGAGTCGTCTGACTACGGGTAGGCCCTGTAACCGTAGATCATCGCTTGTAGGGAGTGGGAGGGATCCCGCGTTAGCTGGCACCAAGGCAACAGGGAACTGCTCGATCAATGTGCGTGCCTGCCGAACATACCAGGCGAACCGTTTAGGTTGGAGGCCGGCTACACTGCGTCCCGTTCGTTCGACAATGCGGGCGTAGTTACGATTCTGAAGCTGCCTCCGGATGTGGAGTTTTGTCATCAGGTGGGGCGACAGATACTCGTAGGAAGGAGGGAAATGGCCTGAGCTATCTTGGTCGTAACTGGCATGAAAGCGCCACGCTGGATATCGTTCAAATGTAAACGAACGGCGCTCCTGTGTTGAGGGTGGGGTCGTCTGCGAATCCAGTGTAGTGAGCCTCTCCTGAAAGCGGATGAGACTAGATAGTATGAGTATGTGAGTAGAACGTGGTGTGCCTGTCGCGATCAGCCCATGACGAAGACACAGTCGAAGTTGCTTCATCGTGGCTAGGACACAGCGTGGAAATGGCGGAGGGGCGAACAGGGAGAGAAAGAATCGAAAGAGGATGGGGTCGGCGTCATGATCCACGTCCAAAGGGTTAGCGGTTAGATGAACCGACAGAAGATCCTCCCAAAGCTGCGAAAGTTCTTGGGACAAGGGGACGACAAGCGGTATGGTTTCGTCATAGAGGCTCAGGAATTGTTGAAGCTGAGTTTGGTTTGATACGCCTGTTTTCCTGGCCATGGTTTCTTGTGACGTATGCCGTCTGGTGAGTTAGATTACTATCGGCTTAATGCATGGAAAACCTAAGGACTGATGAAGAGTTCATGAAGAAGAGGGTGGAGGCGGGTTGGGGTACAGGACACTCGGGTGCGTATTGAAAAGGGATACGGACGAGGGTGGCTCCAGAGTGCTTCAATTTGCCAAAAGAGGGGCAATGAAATGCAGGGTATACAGGGGCGGGAGGAGATGCAGGGCCATCAGTGGCGGCAACGGGAGTTGCCGCTCACCGATGGGCACCTGGCAGGATTCGAACAATGTTATTCTTTCGGTTCACCAGCCAACTTGTTAACTGCCGGTTTCTCACTGAGAAACGTCTGGATCTCCATATCGCAAATTCCCCGGTAGAACTCCAGTTCATATTTTTCGAAAAGTTTTTTATGCAAGAGGGAATCGTTCAAAGCCTGTGTGGAATCCTCGTCATCGCACTGGCCTTTCTTTTCATCGTGTCTCTCACTTGATGCCTCAGGGGTTGGGCTCTTCTCCTCAGCTGGCTTGGCCAATACGGGCTGAGGCGCGTCCGTGTGTGGGGTGTGTGCACGGAAGGGTTCGTCGGCAGGGGTGAGGGCCTCGGCATTTTGTGAGCTGAGTGTCGTTTCTTTTGGCTTGATCGTGCGTTTCGGCTTTGGCTCCGGATTCGAGTGGATTTTATACGCATTCTTGGTGCCCATGACCGACAGGAGGGCCTCGAGCACCGATGTGTCGTCTATGAAAAGTCGGTGTCGTGTGCGTTTAACCAGTTCAACGATCACTTTGTAAATGGTTGTCGCCCTCCGATCTGGTGCATGAGGCAAGCTCGGGCTAATCATCAGCAGTAATTCTAGAAACTTCATATCAAAGGATGTATTCGGTGTAACGATGATGACGAGCACGGAGGGGAGTTTCAGCCGTTGTGCCAGCCCGGCATATTCAAGTCCAGCCACAATGCAGGGCCCCTGGTTGGTCGCGATCGCGAAGACGAACGGGTAGCAAGCAAGATAGGGTTTCAGTGTGTCAGGGATAATGCAGTTGGTTTTCGTGGAGGTCTTCGTACTCGAGGTCAGCGATCTCGGGAGAGCGAAAACGTCGTCAGGTTTGTACCACGTCAATCCAATTGGCCAAGCGTTTGGTGGTGTAGGTAACGGCTCTGGTGGCGCGCCATGTGAGACACGCCCTGCGGGCTTCTTATCACGAGACATAGCAATTCCTCCGGATGAAATTGTAAAGCGTGCTGAGTCAGGAAATTGGGCTATGCCGTAACGGGAGGGGGACGAAATGCGTGTGCAGGAGCAATCAAGAACTGCTTTTTCGCGGGGGTATTATCAAGACACCGATGGAATTCGTGATTCCCTCTCAGGCTGGGATGGTGTTGATAACCAAATAGGAGCCGGGTCTCAGCCAGCCATGCCAGTGTATCTCGGATGTAATTTCTGCGGAGTCTGCACCGAAGTCCTCGGCGAAAGTCCCCGAGAAATTTCAACCTGTCTGAAATCTGGGTATGCGCTGATTCGTCAAGATTGCTGAGGGCGAAGGGTAGGCCCGCAAGAAAAACCAGCCACCCCGCAATTACGTCACCTTCAAGGACAGGCGCCAATCCAAAGCCACCGAGGATCATAACCAGAAAAATCCAGGGTAGCTTCTGAAGAGGTGGTAGATCGTGTAGGTAACGGTACCCTCTGGCAGGACCGGTTAGTGTGTGGGCTAAAGTCTGACGTACTTTCATGTCGGATATCCGATGAGGTGAACTCAGGAGGATTTGATAGAGGGCTGGCTAGAAAACTACTATATACAGTAAACTTCACTGACAGTGATTATGTCAACTCTGAATTGCGTGAACGGAGATCGTTGCCTACCCGCATCAGGCACTGACCGTTTGCAGAAAAGTAGGTTTGAAACGGACGGTCCTTCTATTTGTAGAATTTTCGTATTCAAATTGGTTTTCTACAAATAGACATTTCTCAGATGAACCGCGTTCTATTTATAGAATTTTTACATTCAAATTTGCTTTCTATAAGTAGACATTTTTGTAATTATATTGCAATTTTTTCTGTCCAATGAATCGTTGTGTCTTGCTAAAATAATTCATTAAATCAAAGCGTTACGAGCTTTACGCATCGCTCTTTTAAGGCGAGGGCCCTGGGTTCGAGTCCCAGCCGGCTCACCATAAATCAAGGGGTTACGAAAACCTCTCCCCCCGTGCGTAGCCGCCAGCGGCCAGCTGGCGGCCAAATTTCCCATTTTATCGCCTCACAAGCTTCGCTAGGTTCCCATGAAAAGTGGGACGGAATAAGGCCATTTTAGGTTTCCTTCTCACTCCCAAGGGCAGATGATTTCCCATCGCGAAAAGCGTATTCTGCTCCGCTAATTGTCCCCTATTGCTTCTGTCCTGAATGACCAAGCTCACTCTCAGTCAACTCTCCAGTCTCCTGTTCCGCGCGTGCGACGATTTGCGCGGGAACATGGATGCGTCCGAGTACAAAGAATACATTTTCGGCATGCTCTTCCTGAAGCGGATGAGCGATCTGTTCGATCAGGAGCGAGAGCAGCTGGCCAAGGATCTCAAGTCTCGAGGGATGTCTGAGAAGCAAATTGCTGCTCAACTCGCCAATCCAGACAAGTACACGTTCTTCGTCCCAGAGAAATCTCATTGGTCGAAAATTCGTCACCTCAAGACCAATGTCGGAAGCGGCCTCAACAAAGCCCTCGAAGCGCTGGAAGACGCCAACGTCGAGGCCCTCCAGGATGTCCTCAAGCACATCAACTTCAACCGTAAGATCGGCCAGCGTACGCTTGACGACGACACGCTGGCCAACTTCGTGCAGAACTTCGAGAAGATTCCGCTGCGCGATGAGAACTTCGAGTTTCCTGATCTGCTGGGAGCGGCCTACGAATACCTCATCAAGTTCTTTGCCGATTCGGCGGGCAAGAAGGCCGGTGAGTTCTATACGCCGGCTGATGTCGTGCGCACCCTTGTCGAGATCGTCGAGCCCCAGCCGCATATGAGCATCTACGATCCCACGTGTGGCTCAGGCGGCATGCTGATCCAGGCGCGCGATTATATCCGTGAGTGCGGTGGGAACCCGAAGGACGTGTCGTTCTTTGGCCAGGAGAGTATCGGCACGACCTGGTCCATCTGCAAAATGAATATGCTCCTCCATGGGATCTCCGATGCCGATATTCGCCAGGAAGATACGATCCGTCGTCCGCAACATAAGGCCGAGAACAACGAACTCCGGCGGTACGATCGCGTACTAGCCAATCCGCCCTTCAGTCAGAACTACATCAAGAAGGACATCGAATATCCTGGCCGCTTCGCCGTCTGGATGCCGGAGAAAGGCAAGAAGGCCGACATCATGTTCGTTCAGCACATGCTGGCCGTGCTCAAGGCCGACGGTAAGATGGCCACCATCATGCCGCACGGTGTGTTGTTCCGGGGCGGCGAGGAAAAGGAAGCGCGCAAACATTTCATCGAGCGCGGCTGGCTGGACGCCGTCATCGGCCTGCCCGCCGGGCTCTTCTACGGTACGGGCATTCCGGCCTGCGTGTTGGTGATGAACAAAAAAGACGCGGCTTCCCGCAAGCAGGTCTTCTTCATCAACGCCGACCGCGAATACCGCGAGGGCAAGGCGCAAAACTTTCTACGTCCTGAAGACATCTCCAAAATCGTGCATGTGTATCGCGAGCGAAAGAACGTCGAAGGCTACGCCAGGCTTGTGCCGGTCAAAGAGATCGAAGTGGAGGAGTACAACTGCAACATCCGCCGCTATGTGGACAATGCGCCGCCGCTTGAGCCGCACGACGTGCGTGCCCATCTGCAGGGTGGTGTGCCGGTTGTGGAAATCGATGCGCTCGAACGGTTTTGGAAGAATTATGTGGGATTGCGCGAACGAGTGTTCGTCCCACGCCCAAAGGATACCAGCTACTCAGATTTCGCACCAGTTGTGACTGAGCGCCGAGCCCTCCCAGAATTGGTCAAGAGTGACACTGGAGTCGCGAAGGCGCATGGCCGCTTCGTAGAGAAATTGGAGTTGTGGTGGAAAGAGCATCTGCCGTTCATTGAAGCCCTCGCGCCGAAGAACGGTAAGCGGGGCAATGCGTATGAATTGCGGCGCCAATTGCTGGCGAGCATCGCAGCCACCTTTGCTAAGCAGGATCTTCTGACTGATCACCAGATTCGCGGCGCGCTGGCCAGCTACTTCGAGTTCTTCAAACCGGAATTCAAATCCATCGCCTTCAGCGGCTGGGGACCTGAACTGATTCTCGACGAGGACATTCTTCAGAGCCAGTTCCCTGAAATTCTTGCTCAGGTGGAGCAAAAACGCCTCCGTCTCGTCGAACTATCTGCTCTCTTTGCCGCAGCGGATGAAGAGGACTATGAGGACAGCGACGATACCGGCGTCTTGCCCGACAGCGAAGTGAAGGTCATAAAGGCAGAGCTGAAGGAAGCCAAGGCCCAAGCCAAGCTGGCAAAGAAAGAACAGCGGGCCCAAGCCAAGTTCATTGCTCACGCCGAAGCGGCCGAAAATCAGTTGGCCCGCCACAAGGCGCTGGAGGACGAGGCTAAGCAGTTGAAGGCCGACCTCCGCGCGACGGAAAAGAAGAAGGAAGAACTGGTTGCCGCAGCTCGCGAGAAGATCGACCGGGACGAAGCCCGCCGCGTGATCCTCGAACGCCTCCATCGAATACTCATCCAGACCTATGAAGGGTATCTCCGCGCCGACCAACGAGCCTGCCTTGCAGCCATGGAGGACCTGTACGACAAATATGCTGTCACAGCCAAGGTCATCGAGGCCAAACGGGATGCCGAGGCGGTGAAGCTGAAACAGTTTCTGGCGGAGTTGGGGTATGAGTGAGGTCTACCTAGTTCGTAAGCCATTTGGCAGTTTTCTTAGGCGACGCCAGGAGCGCGGAATCAATGGCGATCCGCTATTGTCAGTTAGCCAGGAGAGGGGAGTGATTCCGCAGGAAGAAGCTGGCCGACGTAATATTGCTAGCGCTGACAAAAGCACATATTGGCGTGTTTATCCAGGCGATATCGTCTACAACACCATGCGAATGTGGCAAGGGGCGTCATCGTCTTCTGACTTTTTCGGAATCGTTAGCCCGGCATACACTGTTTGTCAGCCTGCTGATGGTGTATCGCCCAAGTACTTGGCCTATCTTCTTAAGCATCCAGATTGCGTGCGTCGCTTTGAGGCACGTAGTCAGGGAATAACCAGTGATGTCTGGAACCTTCGGTATTCAGAGTTTGCGAAAATTCAAACAGATTTCGTTGCACAGGAAAAACATCGGAATCGCATCGTCGAAATCCTTTCAACTGTAGATGAGGCGATTGAGCAGACGGAGTCGTTGATTGCAAAGTATCAGCAGATCAAGGCGGGGCTGATGCACGATCTCTTTACTCGTGGTACCACATCCGACGGTCACCTCCGTCCTACCCGCGCCCAAGCCCCGCATCTCTACAAAGATTCCCCCCTCGGCTGGATTCCCAAAGAGTGGTCTTTTGGTTTTTTGTCAGAGTTCCTTTTGGGAGGGCCCAAGAACGGCTATAGCCCTCAAGAGGTGGATGAGTGGAGTGGGCTTTACGCACTCGGGTTGGGTTGCTTAACAAGTGAGGGCTTCAAGCCTCGTCATTTGAAAGCTATAGGGCTGGGCGGTTCTCAATGCCGAGAAGCTTTACTGCATGACGGCGATCTTTTATTCAGTCGCTCAAATACTCCTGAACTAGTTGGTCTTTGTGGGATTTACCGAGATGTGGGAAGCCCTTGCATCTACCCCGATTTGATGATGCGTATTTGCCCGAATGCAAGAACTGGCGCAGAGTTCTTGGAGGCGTTGCTCCTGAGTCCATTAATGCGAAGGAGAATATCAGGTGCTGCAGTTGGCACATCAGGGAGCATGGTGAAACTGAACTCTCGTGCAGTGCTGAGGCTTGAATTGGCGATGCCGGAGAAGGACGAACAGGCATACATGCTGAAATTCATCCGTACTTCGCGCGAGGTTTTGGCATCACTTGAATGTGACCTAAGCAAACTCCGCCAACAAAAGTATGGCCTCATGCACGACCTCTTGACCGGCCGTGTACGCGTGAAGGTGGGTGTTAACTAGGACTAGACTCTTACATGGCGAAAATAGAAAACCACAAGTACAGCATTGAGGAAGCCTTCCGGGAGTGTTTCTACATCGTCCCTGATTACCAACGGGAGTATGTCTGGACCGATAAAGAGGTGCAGCAACTCCTGGATGACATCAATGAGCAGATTGATGTTGGGATAAGTCGAGAATACTTCATCGGGACGGTGTTGGTATCCCCAACCGCGCAGAAGAATCACTATGAGGTGATTGACGGGCAGCAGAGGTTGACCACATTCTTCCTGTTATTGTGCGCGTTGAAGCATCTCTTTCGCGGCGAGCCCCAATGCCAGACCATCAGTGGTTTGATTTCGACCAGCTATACGTCGAGCGAGGGAGAGGCATGCACTAGCCTGAAGCTTGAGCCGCGTTACGAAAATGCTGGTGAGGTGATGGTCAAGATTGTTGCATTGGACGCTGACCCACAGGTTACGCGTAATGGCATTCAGGCCGCAGGTATTGGGAGTTTCGGCTCACTGGAAAATCTGGTCAACGCATACGGCACTCTTTACCGCCATCTGAAGGACAACTATGACGACAAGGCGAAGCTGAAAAAGTATTGGGGGTATCTGGCAAACAACGTGGTGTTCATCCAGATTTCAACAGATGTCAGTAGCGCACTGAAAATATTCGAGACCATCAACGAGCGTGGAGTTGGGCTTAACTCAATGGACTTGTTGAAAAACTTGCTTTTTACCCACGTTAAGGCTGACGAGTTCACTCGCCTAAAGGACGAATGGAAGAAGATTACGAAGCCTTTGGAGAAGGAAAAGGAGAAGCCCCTTCGGTTCTTGCGCTATTTCCTGATGGCTAATTACAAGATCGAGAATGATCGTAGTGATGCTGTTGTGCGAGAGGACGAAATCTACGATTGGCTTACCAGGAAAGACAATTCCAAGCTTTGCAATTATGAAGAACAGCCCTTCGAATTCGTGCGGAAAATCATTCGAAATGTAGATCACTATCTACATTTTGCGGCAGGGCGAGGGAACGATGGGAAGCCAAGTGTTGAGATGGACAGCTTAGCCCGTCTTACCGGAGGTGCTTTTAGCCTGCATTACATGCTTTTGCTGGCCGCAAGCACTTTTCCCAAGGCCCTCTTTGATCATTTTGTCCGACAGCTCGAAAGCTTTCTTTTTTACTACATTTTTACCAAGACCCCGACTAAGGAATTGGAGCGGAACTTTTCTATCTGGGCTGACGAATTAAGGGGTATTGGGGCAGAAGCGGATCTGAATAAGCAGAAGTTGGCACTGAATGTCTTTGTTGGTGAACATTTCCAGAAGAATATGACAAGCAAAGATGCCGAGCTTACTGATGCCCTGATCCGATACTCGTTACATACTATGCAGCGATATCGCACGCACTACTTTCTGTCCAAACTGACACAGTTTGTCGATATGTCTTATAAGGGGTTAAAGGTTTCCGGCCCATTGTCTGACTATCAAGGGGTCGAGATGGAACACATTCTGCCCGATAATCCAAAAGAGGAATTAAAAGCCGACTTTGTCGCCACTAGTCCTCTGGCGAACTATGATGATTATAAGAACAGGCTGGGCAATCTCACATTACTTGAGAAGCCTATCAATATCGTCGCGAGTAATGATTTCTTTGTCAAAAAGAAATTGGAGTATGCCAAGAGTTCCTACTACCTCACGAGAAGCATTGCGGGTCTCAACACCGTTGGCAATGACAGCTCCATAAACCGTATTAATAGCAAGCTAGCCGCATTTGAGAATTGGACCGCAAGATCTATAGATCGGCGCCAAGGGATCTTGATTACACTCTCGAAAGAAATCTGGAAAACCTCAGAGGTCGAGGTGGGCTAGCTCTTGTCTGAATACTTCCATGTTGAAAAGCCCTTTTTGGATCAGCTCGCAACCTTGGGCTGGACAGTCATCGACCAGGGACATGGGCTGATTCCCTCTGACCCTGCGACCAGCTTACGTGGGAATTTCCGCGAGTGGTTGCTGCCGGAGACCTTTCGCACGTCGGTTCGCTTACTCAATCTTACTTTGGATGGACGAGTTTGGCTAACTGATCGTCAGCTCGATGATCTTCGTGATCAGATCCTTCGCCAACCAAGCCGTACGTTGCTCGAAGCGAACGAGGCGGTGCAGGCGCTCTTCCTCAAAGCCCAAGTGGATATGAACGAACTCACCGGGGAGCCCGACCCGGTGGTGCAGTTGATCGATTTCACCCATCCAGAGCGAAACGTCTTCCATGCGATCAACCAGTTCCGTATCGATACGCCAGGTTGCGTGAAAGCCTGCATCATCCCGGATATTATTCTGTTTGTGAATGGCATTCCTCTCGTGGTGGTCGAGGCGAAGATCGGCGATCCGAACACGGCCAACCCGCTGCACGCCGCATTTGAACAATTGCTTCGCTATAGGAATGGACGTCTTGAGACGGCTGCCGCCGGGTTGCGCGAAGGTGAGCCGCGCCTGTTCTACTCAAATCTCCTGCTCATTCGTACCTGCGGCGAGAAGGCAGAGTTCGGCACGATCACGTCCGGTCACGAGCATTTCTCAGCCTGGAAAGATATCTGGCCAGAGTACCGTCGTTCCTACCCGTCGCCGCTTGGGGTCGAGCGTGAACAGGAAAAGATGATTCAGGGAATGCTTGCTCCTGACACGTTGCTAGATGTGCTGCGTACCTGCACTGTCTTTATGGATACGGATGCAGGGAAACGTGTGAAAGTGGTCTGCCGCTATCAGCAGTACCGCGCTGCCCGCCGCATTGTGGAGCGGTTACGCAGAGGGAAAACAGCCGAAGAGCGATCCGGTGTCGTTTGGCACACGCAGGGATCCGGTAAATCGCTCACGATGGTCTTCGTCGCCCGGATGCTGCGAGCCTCTGGCGATCTGGCTGACTTCAAGATCGTGATGGTGAACGACCGAATCGATCTGGAAGACCAGTTGTCTGCGACCGCTCGGTTGATCGGTGGAAAGGTGAATGTCATCGAGAGTACAGCCCAACTCCGTGAACACCTCGGCACCGATGCCTCCGATGTGAATATGGTGATGGTCCATAAGTTCATGGAACGGGCGGAAGATGTGCCGCTGATGGTGGCCGAGACGTTGGCTCGCTATGGCAAACCGCCCAAAGTGGAGACGTTCGGCATTGTGAACCGGTCGGAACGCATTCTCTTAATGATCGACGAGGCCCACCGTACGCAAAGCTCTGATCTGGGAGACAATCTGTTCGAGGCATTCCCAGACGCGACCAGAATCGCTTTTACCGGGACCCCGCTCATTTCCGAACAGCACGGTGCTAAGCGCACGGTGAAACGGTTTGGGGAATATATCGATACCTACAAGCTGATGGACGCAGTGCATGACGGTGCAACCCTCCAAATCCTCTACGAAGGCCGCACAGCGGATACCGCGCTGAAGGACAAGCATGGGTTCGACACGAAGTTTGAAGATCTGTTCAAGGAGCGCACTGAGGAAGAGTTGCAGGCGATCAAGAAGAAATATGGCGCGAGCGGGGACATCCTTGAAGCGGAAAAGCGTATTGAAGCCATCGCACGCGATTTAGTGGGCCATTACATCGACAATATTCTGCTGGACGGTTTCAAGGCACAGGTCGTGTGCCACTCCAAGCTCGCGGCGATTCGATATCAGAAAGCCATACGGGTGGCCCTTGTCGAACGGTTGGATCGTGAACAATGCCAACCGACGCCCAATGCAGATTTGATCCGGCGCATTGCCTTCCTGAAAGCAGTGGTGGTCGTGTCATCCGATGCGACGAATGAACTCGCGGTCATCACGGAGGCCCGCAAGGAGGCCAAGCGCTGGAATGCAGTGGAGAACTTCTGCAAACCGTTTGATCTCAATGACCCAGACAAGGACCTCACAGGTATCGCCTTCCTGATTGTCTGCGACATGCTCCTGACCGGCTTCGATGCGCCGGTCGAGCAAGTCATGTATATCGACAAGCGGTTGCGAGAGCATAACCTGCTGCAAGCCATCGCCCGTGTGAATCGTGTATCCAAAGGTAAGGGGCGGGGTTTCATTGTGGACTACATCGGCCTGGCGAATCACCTGGCCCATGCTCTGTCGATCTATGCCAAGGAAGATGCTCTGGATATTCAGCAGGGGCTGAAGAATCTCCTCACGGAAGTGCCGGTTCTGGAAGAACGGTACCAGCGACTCCTGCAACACTTCCTCTCAGCTGGGATTTCGAAGATTGAGGCATTTGTCACAGGGGCATTGAACGGGCCGGAAGCGGAGGTGGCTGTCGTGCATGCGGCGGTCGGCGCGATGCAGGATCTCAAGCGGCGGGCCGATTTTGAGGTTTATCTGAAGGCGTTTCTCCAGAGCTTGAATCTAATTCTGCCGCACGAGACGGGGCATCCCTATCGAGGGCCTGCCAGGCGGTTCGGCTATCTGCTACGCATGGTCAAAGAACGGTATAAGGATGATTCGCTCGATCTTGCCGACGCTGGAGCGAAGGTGAAGGCTCTTATCAATGAGCACCTCATTGATCTCGGCATCAATCCAAAGATTCCGCCCATTGAACTGCTCTCGGCCGAATTCTTGGATCAGGTGCGGAAGCACGCGGCCGGTGATCCTGAGGCCAAGGCTAGCGAGATGGAGCATGCCCTTCGTAAGCACTGTACGGTGCACTTTGACGAAGATCCCGCTTTCTATAAGCGGCTGAGCGATAAATTAGAGAAGCTCATCCAGGAACATAAGAATAACTGGGAAGCATTGGCGGAGGGGTATGAACAGCTCCGAGCGGAAGCGTTAGCGGGGCGCACGGAAGCCGTTGAAGGGCTGACCAAGGAAGCCACGACGTTCTATGATCACGTGGCACAGCTGGCATTCAGTCACGGTGATGTGCCATCCCAGGACCAGCCACGATTGAAGCAATTAATGCTGCGCATTGTGGAGACACTCCAGGAGACGATCGGGATCATCGACTTTTGGAAGAAACCGATTGAAGTGAAGCGGCTGCGAGGCGACATTGACACGGAGATTCTTCTCGCCAATATTACGCAGCTCACCGAGCAGCATGAGCGCATCGCCGTTGAAATCGTCAAGCTGGCAGAGAAGCGTCATGAGGAACTGACGACATGAAGGCCTTGCGCAACCCTGATATCTCGTATGGCATCGTACGCAGCCGTCGCACGACCGCAGATATTGTGGTTGAGCGGGACGGGCGTGTGATCGTGCGCGCACCGGCTGAGTTTCCGGATGAGCGCATTGAGGATATCGTTCAGTCGAAGCGGTACTGGATCTATAAGGCACTTGCGGAATGGCGAGACCTCAACGCCACGCGAGTCTTGCGTGAGTATCGTAACGGCGAGGGGTTTCTCTATCTCGGCCGCTCCTACCGGCTTTCTCTTGTTGCGGATCAGGATGTGCCCCTGTTGCTACGAAATGGACGTTTCTGCTTGCGTCGTGACTTGGTGGACCGGGGAGAGGTGGTCGCCGCGAAGGCCGCCTTTCGTGAGTATTTCATTGCCCATGGTCAGGAGCGTCTGGTCCAGCGAGTACGGTATTACGCGCCTAAAGTCGGGGTGACGCCTCGCGACATCGATGTGCGAGAGCTTGGGAATCGGTGGGCGTCTTGTTCACCCAGTGGCAATCTGGCGTTCCATTGGAAGTGCATGATGGCTCCGCCGACCATCATTGACTACATCGTGGTGCATGAACTCTGTCACTTCCATTCGTTCGATCACACGGAGGCCTTCTGGAACGAAGTGGACAAGGTTTTGCCAGATTATCGAGAGCGAAAAGAATGGCTCAAGAAGAATGGCGCAGCGATGGATGTGTGAACCGTTGAGCAGTCCCTAGCCTTACTAATCGCTGTCACGTTCGCAAATGCTTTCGTGGGATCCTCTAGTGCGGGAGCAATAAATTCTATTTCAGAATAAGTTGCAGACATTAGTGCGTTACATGATTGGTTGCAAAGCCCGGTATCGTTTAACTTTGTTCGACCCAGTCAAAACGAATTTTGAGCGAGTTCAGTTGGTTGTACCCGATGATTTTATCGTGTTGAAGTCGTCCCACGACAATTCCAGGTGCGATTCCAATCGATTGAGCAAACTGCTTTAGAGTTTGGGGGCTCTTCAGCTTCGGAAGTTCTCCAGCATATTTCAGTGGGATCAGAATGTTGGAAGCAAAGCGGTCCGCTTTTTCCTCCGATTCACCCTCTCCATGGTTAACATCTATGAATTTCTCTTTCTTGCCATCATTTAGTATGTGCCCCGCCTCGTGGAAGAATGAAAACCAAAAGTGATCGTTCGTTTTGTGACGCAGGCTAAGTTGAATCATTGCTTTCTCAGGCGTTAGCCACTGGGCTGCACCGCTGGCGGGAGCGCCTTTAATTTCTGGCACCAAGACGACCGCAACCCCAGCCTCTGCACACAGTTTCTTCATTTGCGGTTCAAACACTTCTGCGCGCTCGGTGGTTAATGATCTGATGGCCTCTAGTGTAGACCTAAACTTTGCTTTGTCGAATGGCTGGCAGGATATGCCATGGGCTTCCACCTCGCCAAGTCGCAGCCATGTCGCCATGGCTGCAGGCTTACTATTGAAAGCCTTTGACTTTCTGAAGGCAAAACTTGGACTCATCCAAACTCTTTTCCACGCATCCACATTTGCCACTCCAAAGAATCCTAAGACAGACTTTAGGTACAGAGATTGATCAGAATGCCGAATGAGTTTCTTGCGTTTAACCAGTTCCGCAGTTGGAATCTCAGATAGCCAGGCCAGATCCTTAATTAGTCTTTTTTGCTCCTCAATGCGTGACAACTGCTCACGGTAATTCATCTCAAGATTATTCCAGAGCCTGGCGGGGACACCAGTCACAATCTCTAGTAGTAGGGCCGTCTCCTGTGTAATCGGTGCGATCCCTTGAATGATTTGATTAATATGCTTTGTTGACAGTCCTGTCCGTGTGGCCAAATCCCGTTGGTCCATGCCTAAAGTATCAATTGTCTCTTGAAGCGTACGGCCAGGAGGTACGGCGTAATCCGGTTCAAAGGCATGTCGCTTCTTGCGTGAGAATGTCCCTGGGGTCATCAGTGCTCCTCCCGATGGTCAGTGGTAATCCACTATTTCCACGACCTCGATGCTTGTAACCTTCGTCCAATCCAAGCCACCGTCTGGTTTCGTCGGTGTAGGGTTATGATCGGGCTTGAAGATAAGTCGTTTCGGCTGATGGAGGTCCACCGCCAACTGACCTTGGCGGTTGTGCCCCAACTCATGGCAGTTGGCCGCCGGTATCTTGCGCATATCCTCGAGGCTATCTGCGGACTTGAGTTCGAATAGACGTTGCTTTAGCTTTTCACTCATCGAAATACCCAATGTCGTCCGCATTTGTTTTTCCGAATCGCAGACTTTCTTGAGCTTGTTTGAGCAAAAGGTAAGATTCATGCTGGTTCCTGTGCCAGCAAAAGAGTTTACCAAATAGGTAAATAATATTCAACCCAATTTAGCATGGCGCTGGGTGTGGGAAGACGGAGCCTGCAACGGCAGAGGTTTTTGAGATCAGCCTTGCTCAAGTTCTGCTGCAATTGCCAGTTCAGATCTTATGGTGAGAGAGCATATAGGGGCCGCTTGCGGTGGTTTAGTTGATGCCACGCTGGCAGAAACTTCTCTAAGGCCGTCACTGCCCGTCGAAGCGTGCGGTTCCATTTCTGACCTCCATGACTATAGTCCCCGGTTTTCCCCGGCATCTTGTGGCCCATCAGCCATTGGCGGACTTCATAGACCACGTCATGATTCTGAAGCGCCGTTGAAAAGGTATGGCGCAGGTCATGGAAGCGGAGGTCCGTGACGTTCGCACGTTTGCACAGGCGAGTCCACGCTTTCTTAAAGGACCGGTTCTTCCACCGGGCGAAGAGTCGGGTCCGGAGCTGTGGCACAGTGGACGTGAGGGCCCACGTGGCCAGCGCGTTCAGCGGAATCTCTTTCGGCGTCCCCTTGAGTCTCGAGAGGGCAGGCGGGAGGACGAGCCAGTTTCCGTCTGATCGCCGCACGATCCACTCCGGTTGAATCATGAGCAGCTTGCTTTGCCGGAGACCGGTCATGACGGCGGCCACGATGGCTCGCCACATGTCCGGATCAGCAGCGTCGTGAAGCGCCTTGAGTTCCTGCAGGGTGGCGACTCGATCACGCTTGTTGCCCTCCGGCAGCTGGACGGCTTTTGATGGATTGCCTCTGATGACATCGTGGGCGGCGGCCAAATTGAGGATTCGGTTCAAGACGCCATACTCCCGGCGAATCGTCCAGTCGTTGGCCCCTTCTTTCTGACGTTTCTCGACATACGCGAGACACGTTTCTGCGGAGATCTCCGCCATGGGCATGGTGAAGTGTGGCGCGAGGTGCTTCTTCACAATGCCTTTGGGACGGGTAAGGTCAATCCGCTTTTTGGTACGCAGCGTCCGGTAATAGATCCGTTCCGCAAACGCCGCCAGTGTTTCTCCTGCGGCCGTCGTCGCCGTGGTGACGAAGGGTGGATTCTGAATCCGTTCCACCATCGCGATCGCCAGCCTGTCCTTTTCTTCCTTCAAAAGGTCATAGCCAAGCAGGGGGCGATGGCGGGCTCCCTTCCAGCGGAAATCCAGATAGGTGGCGAGACCGGAGGCGTTCTTCCGGTCGTACGTGGGGATCTTCACGGCGCGTCACTTCTCCAATTGATAAAGCGGATTGCGATGCTTGGTCCGAGAGGTGGCTCGGCCAACCGGTTTTGGTTGGGGTGGCTCGACCGTCCGCCCGCTTTCAATCCAGGCGATCAGCTCCTCAGAGGGATAGAGCCAGACGCGAGACTTGGGCGCGCGAAACCGGGGTGGCCCGTCTTTCATCTGCCGTAATTTGCTCTTCGAGGAGCGCATCAGCCGGGCGGCTTCCGGCAACGTGAGATAGCGTGGTGTGTCCATAATGTCCTCCATAGGAAAGGAAGATAGGGGGAGCAGGGCAGTGATGTAGGCTGAGCGGCTGCCAGCACGGGTGAGGTGCTGGCAGCTCTGCTCAGAGAGCCTGAGGTCAGGCTGCGCGCTTCTTGCGGAGGGGAGGCTCCGGGGAGATGAAGAGTGAAACCAGGAACGGGGGGTAGGCGTCCGGGTGTTCAACGATCAGTCGGCTGAGTTCGGCAAATTGGTTGGCGGGCAAAGTTGTCGTGAGACCGCTTCGTTGTTCGAGGGCGACGAGGTATTGGGCCAACCCGGGGGCGGTCATGCGCCGGACTCCCAGCATGGCGGCGATGAGCGTCACCGGGAGCCGGGCCGGCATGGCCCAGGCCGCGAACGTGTGTCGGAGGTCCTGGAACCGCAGGTCAGCCAGACCGGCCTTGTGGCAGGTCTCACGGAAGGCGTGGTGCAGGATGGCTTGGCTGAGGGGCTGTCCGAGTCCATCCACGAACAGGGAACGGGAGGCCGGCGTCGTGTGCTGGCACATCCAGCAGAGCATCGCCAGAGGCTTCGGGAGGGGAAACTCCCGAGTCTGTCCGGACCGCTGCTCTGCTACGCGGAGCTGTTCCCGGTCAAAGTCCATGTCGTCGCACCGCAGGGCGACAATCTCGGAGGCGCGGAGCCCTGCAAACAAGCTCATCAGGATCGGACCGACGAGCCAGACCTGGGCCTGTGAGAGCAGCGTGGCGGCTTCTTGCACGGTGAGCAGGCGAGGGGTCACCCAGGACAACTGCTTGGAGTCGACGCGCTGGGCTAAGCGGCGCTGACCGGCAAGCGCCTCTTCTTTCGTTCGAAACCCTGTCGCCACCCAGCAGGTTCCGTCGCGATAGACGCGGGCCGTCCAGTCGATCCGACCGTCCTGGTGCTGGCGTGAGTAAATTCCGAAGACGCGATTCTGCATAAAACCTCCTGATCGTGATGTTGCGTTTTTCCGAAGGGCACCGCCAGTTAATTGGCGGTCCCCCCTTCCAAACGGTGCATGGCAGCCCGCTATCCCCTGGATGGCTCCATCCTGAGGACCCCCAAATTGCTGCATATTGTGGAAGCGGAACGTCTGGGGAACGGTGGTCTTCCCGAAGGCTCGAGAACCGTATGGTGTCATCGAGTAGTGACTCGACCTACTGTGGCTAGTCGTTTTTCAATTGGTTACGCAGCGGCCTGGTCTTGTGTGGCAGTAGCGCTGGCGGTGCCGTTTAACGGCTGGTGACAGGCCTTGCAGCGGCCACTGGAGGCTGGCAGCTCATCCAGCAGATCTACCGCCCATCGCAGCTGTCCCGGGATCAGGTGGGTATAGGTGTCAGCGGTGATCGCGATGGATTTGTGCCCCAGCATGGTGCTGACATACTTGAGGGTCACCCCCCGGCTGTCACCTTGCAGCAGTAAGCGCGTTGCAAAGGTGTGTCGTAGGTCATGAATGCGAAAGCTCCGGAGCCCTGCTTCTTTCAGGATCGGATGGAAGATGTTGCGACGAACATGCTGCTGGGTATATGGCAGGGTCTGAAGTCCCTGGAATAGCCACGTTGGGGTCGGTTGCCAATGGAGTTCCGCCTCCCGGTTGAGCCGGTCGATATAGGCACGAAGGACCTCGGCGAGCTTCCACGACATATCCACCATTCGCTGATTGTTGGATTTGGTGCTCTCCTGGAGGCCGCCTTTGGACCACATTCGATGAACCCAGATTTGACGTTTGTCAAAGAGGATATCATTCACTTGCAGCGCCAATGCCTCTCCAATCCGAAGTCCGGCCCGGAGGAGAAGAAAGAAGAAGGGATACCATTGAGGTTCGTAGGCCTGAACGGCCTGCAAGAAGCGCTGTTCCTCCTCCGTGGTGAGTGGGACCACGAGATAGTCCGTGGGTGAACTCATCAGGTCCTTGAGATCCAAGGCATAGTTTTGGGGGATGTGCCCGTCGAGGTGGGCCGCATTCAGCATGCGCGAAAGCACTTTGAGAGTGTTTTTGACCGTCTTGAGACTGATGTCCTTTCCCGCGGCTGTCTTCCGATCGAGTTCGTCGAGCAAGAACTCTTTGACGCGTTCACGATTCAAAGAAGACACACGGAGGTGCCCCAGTGCGGGAATAATCTTGTACTTGAGAATAGACCGGTAGGATTCACGCGTCGTCGGCTTGTACTTCCGACGACGTTCCTGAATCCACTGTTCTGCGTATTCCTTCACTGTGGTTGTCCCCTGCGTTCCCAGTCGCGGACCTCCCCGGCGCTGATACTTGCGGGGATCAAAGCTTCCCTTGTCCTGCTCTACTTTGGCGAGCCGATACATTTTGCGTGCGAGTCCTTTACTCCGAAAGCCGCCGATCATGACCGGCTTTCCGCCGTGCCAGACTCGGACATCGAAGACGCTCTCTCCGGTCTTCAGTTTTCGCTCGATGATGCCCCGATCGTTGCCATTTTTGCGTTGTTTCGTTTCCATGATGTCGTCTCTCCTTCTGTTAAATAGAGGATGTTAATCGTTGCCGTGTCGTGTGGGTGGGCAACATGCACCGGGGATCTGTGACTGGGTTCGCGGTCACGAGACCGTCCGCTTTTGCCGCATAAAAGATGCTCGCCAGGGTTTTCCGCATGTTCTGGCAGAGGGAGAGCGAATACGTCTTGAGCTGTTTCTGTAGCCATCGCTCCACCCGCTCTACCGTGATGTCGCGCAGGCGGTGAGTGCCAAATGCTGGATTGAGGTGCTGAGTGCAGAGGGAGCGAGTGGCATCTTGGGTGCTTTGGCTCCACCCTGTCTTGCTGGTCTCAAACCACCGTCGCGCATAGGCATGGAAGAGGATGTCAGACTCGACCTGGCTCCCTGTTCCCTTCTGGCCCTGATTGGCCGGAAGCCCCTGTTGATGGCTCGCTGGCTTGGTGGGGCGAGGAAGGTCCCCTGTTGGCTCGTGCGCAGCCAAGGCCGCCTGAAGCATAGGCTCCAGGACGGGAAGCAAGACCGCATATTTGTGTTGAACAGCGAGGAGTGCGCGTTGCTCTGGCGCAGTGAATGGCGGCCACGGCAGGAAGGCCTGCCGCAGCTTTTCCAGCCGATACCGGCTGACGGCCTCCTCGAGGCTGTTATGACGTAGGGTCTGCCGACGGCCTTTGAATTGGATCGTCAGGACCCAGACAGGTGATCCATCGGAGCGGACAAGTTTGGTGAGTCCTGGGATGTTGGCTGTGGTGAATGTGATCATGAGATGTTCTCCTTTCACTTTGCGTAGCTCTTGTTGGCCCGCTTCTCCTTGAATTGAATTGGTTGCCAGGCTTTGGTGAGGCGTCCGAGAAAGGGTGCAAGTACCGGGTATTCTCGTGCAGCCGTTCGCAGATGCTGGTTTTGTTCTGAGGTGAGCGGGTCGAAGAGTTGGAGGACCCGGCTGAGGAGAAAGTCCTGATACGCCGCGATGGCCTCGGGCTCAGTCGGATATTTGCCGATGTGGTATTCCACGCCCTTGTGGCTGACCAGCACGAGCCAGCTGCTGGTGCCGTTCTTGAGAGGGATCTGGCAAAAGGGACCTTTTCGAATGGGTTTGAGGGAACTGGACATCGTCTGCCTCCGTGAAGGGGTGAATCATGGAGGCAGAGCCGAGGATGGCTCGTCTTAAGACTGAAGAATAAAGAGCTAGAAGAGAGATAGGGTATTAGGCATAACGTGTTGAATGTAAGTATCTGATAACTAAGCTAACAGACTGCGCTTCTAGGATAGGACGGAACTGGATTTAATTTCTGAGACTGTGGAACCGAGATAGCTTATGCGCCGGGTCGATCTTCTCAATTCAAAAGTACGGTAGCAGAGCATGGCCGGAAAGCCTCGCCCTCGGAAAGACATTAATCTCTTGTATACAGGTCAACTGGACCTGGCGGGAATTCAGGTATTCGATCGACATCCCCCGCTTGGAAACAACCTGCTATTCGATGCCGTAACTGTCGACAACGTACCAACGACATGCCTTGCCTGTGGAGCATCAACCGGCTTTCGGAAGTATGGAAGCAGAGAGCAGGAATTTGTAGATCTCCCCGTAAGAGGAAGCAGAGTTGGAATCCGACTACTCAGGAGTCGCTATTGGTGCGCGAGCTGTAAAAAGGTTCGGTTTGAGGCGCTTCCTCAGATGGTTGAGGACCATCGTGTCACGAGGCGTTTGTACGTGTATGTCGCCTCCGCTTCTCTGACGGAGACCTATTCGAGCCTCAGTCGCGAGACTGGGATTTCTGAAGGGACCATTCGACGAATCGCGGCGGAATTTCTGAACGAGCTCGAGACAAAACACGTTTTGCAAACCCCAATCCATTTGGGGCTGGACGAACTATGCTTTGGCAGTAAGGGCGCTCAGCGACAGCAGGGATTTCTCCATAAGGCTTCGGCCACTCATTCACGGAGGACACGTCCCCCCAGAGCAATTCTGTCTGATTTGAAACGTAGGACCATCTTTGCCTTGTTGCCCAATAACAAGGCCGCTACGCTCCGCCAATTCTTCCAGCGCCTGCGAGACTGCGATCGCATTGTCGTCGTCTGCATTGACTTTTGCCACGCGTACCGTCGCGTGATTCGCGAGGCCCTTCCACATGCCGACGTCGTCATCGATAAATTCCATATTTTGCAACGTGTGAATGAAGCGCTTGATGAGGTGCGCCAGGACGTCAAGAGTCGACTGTTCCTATCGGGTCGCAAGCGGCTTAAGTATGACAGCCGACTTTTGAGGAAGCGGCGCGCCTGTCTTTCGAGTGAGCAGCAGGATGTGCTCGACGAATGGACAACGCGATTCCCCGAGTTACAGCAGGCCTACGAAGCGAAAGAGGCCTTCTATGAGATCTGGGGCGCCAAGGACGCTGAGGAAGGACGAACACGGTACCGCGCATGGTGTGACAACCTTCCTGCGAGTCTCCACAGGCAGTTTCGTTTCGTAATTACAACGGTCAATCAATGGGAACAAGAAGTATTCGCCTATTTTCGATGGAGACAGGTGTTTCCGCAAGGAGGGGGAATCACTAATTCAACCACGGAGGCGTTGAACGGGATTGTCCGAGACCTCCTTCGAGCCGGCCGAGGGTATTCCTTCACAACAGCGAGAGGGAAAGCTTTGTATTCACGTGCTTACGCGAAATACAAGAGCAAGAAGGGCACGCTATTTTCTCACTACGAATGGGAACCGAGCGACTCCCGCTCAGAAGGGCATGATCCGGAAACGGAGTACGATGGGCCTATGCCAAACGAACCCGTAGAAACTCCGGTCGAACAAGCAGTGAGGGCCTACTTATATTGCAAGGCCGAAGCTGAAAAAATGCCGCCTCGAACGAGCGTGAGTAAGAACGTATGGGATGGAATCCAGTTTAGAGAGGTTTCAAGTCTGGATATACGACGACATGATGTTGGCCAAACAGTATCCGTGGAAAGGCGCGATTCTATGAGCTCTTCAGACAACGCAGGAATTCAACACGAAACGGCGAATGGGCGGCTGTCGGTACCCTCTGAGTCGAGGTCAGAGTTGTCAGGTGATGCGATAAACACATCGCGAGAAGCAGACAGACGGCTATCAAAATCGAAGTATGTCTCGGGGCTACAATGCTTGAAGCGCCTTTATCTAGAAGTCCACCATCCTCATTTGGCCCAACAGGATGTCCATCGAGCGAACATCATGAGTCAGGGCACGGAGGTCGGGAAACTCGCAAGAGATCGCTACCCGGGTGGGCAAGTGGTGGCTTCTGATCACACCAAGCTCAACGAGGCTTTGGCTGAGACGGCGCAGCTGATGGAGAAGCCGGATGTCCCTGCCATTTTTGAGGCAACGTTTGCTGCCGATGGTGTGCTTGTACGAGTGGACGTGCTTGAGCGGGTAGGTTCCTCGGCCTGGCGACTTATTGAATGTAAAGCGGCGAACAAGAAGAAAGATGAACACGAAGACGATCTTGCCATTCAGGCTCACGTCTTACAGCGGTCTGGGGTGGTCTTGGAGGGCTTATCCTTGCTCTATCTGAATAGGGAGTATGTTCGAAAAGGGAAGGCACTTGATCCCGATAAATTGTATCGAATTGAAGATGTCACAGCCGCTGTTACACCACTGCTGTCTCAGGTGCCTGGTCGCATTCGAGAGATGAAACAGGCACTCGGGGCCAGCGGCCCTCCTGTACGGGATCCGAGTGAACACTGCCAATCTCCCTATGCGTGCCCATTTTGGAGTCATTGTACCGAAAATAAATCAAACCGCTGGCTCTACCGCGTGCCCGATCGCGGTTTAATGTATCCAACTCTCCTTGCTAAGGGGATTCAGACTTTTGATGATATCCCCAATGATATCCCGTTGCCGCCGCCTCTGAGCCATATCAAGAAGAACGTCGAGTGGATCAGTGATGGGCTCCGCCGCACCTTCTCCTGGCGCAATAAGAGCCCGATGCATCATCTTCATGTTGGAGCTGCGATGTTGGCGGTTCCTCCCTTTTCAGGCACACAGCCGTGGGGGAAGCTCCCGTTCATGCTTGCCCATGTGCAAGAGACGGCAACGGGTGAGGTGGAAGAGCGGTGTTGGACTTCAGAGCAGAAGCGCGACCCACGACGAGCCTTTATTCGTATGCTTCTCGAAGCCGTTGGACGCGATGGGACGATCTATGTGTATTCGCAATTCATTCTGCGAGTCATAAATGATTTAGCCTACTGGTCGACAACCTATCGGGCGGACCTCAAGGCGATACACGCGCGGATCGTTGACCTCCGTGCCCTTGTCCAGGAGGAATACTTTCATCCGGAGTTGCTTCATATCTATGCGGATCTGCCATACGGCAGTGCGGTGGCCATCCGGGAATCCCTGCCGATCCTTCCCCCTGAGCTTCAGCTGGAAGACGTCATGCGATGGGATGAAGGATGGCCGTCGCGGCAATACCAACAACTGATGGGGCAAGAAACGAGTGGTGAGGAGCGCGCTAAAATACTCTCGGAGGTTCAATCTTTTGGTTTCTGGGGCATGCGTGCTGTGCGAGCGTTTCGACAAACTCTAATGGCGAAGGCACGCTATACTCCCCCAGCCCAACATGGGTGGAGCCTGAAGGTGCAAAACTGGTAGAGACGTCATTCGCTGCACGGATGTGGGTAAAGAGTGCCGGATTGAACCGTTGTCGCAGTGATGGCGGGGGCGCCGCGCGCGATTGGGTTATGCGGCCTTGTGCTTCCCAGAGTTAATTCTGTCTCGGGCGGCAGCAATAAACCAGGAGTCCACCTCTTTCTTGATTTTATGGACCCGGCCATTAGTCATAACGACAGTGCCACGAAACGTTTTAGAATTGCGCAGGGTTAGCTTGGAGTTCTTGACCCCGGACGTCCCCATAAATGCCTCGTGATATTGTTGGAAAAGACCGTTTAGATCTCCTTCAGCGAGTGACGGCTGTCCTTCTATTTCCAAGGAAACGTGGTAGAAATCGTTCTCGAAATTATCAAATGCCCAATAGGATACTGATCCTGTAAAGGAAATTGTGGCCAAGCCCGCAAACAAATCCTCACAGACGGCTTCCCCATAGTAGGAAATACTGTGTTGCCGGAAATATACGAGATCGAAAGCAATTGAGGCGCTCTGTGTCATGTTGCTCCTTTGCTTTGTTAAGTCTGCCTCGGTTTAACAAGCGTTCCAAGTCAAATGTAGTGCTTGGCCTGCATATCGGTCGGTGCGGGAACATTGTTGAGGCCTATACGGCACTTCCTCCTTCATCGACATTCTTTTGCCATCAAGGCTTTTAATTCTATTGGATCCACTCGCACCGCGTTGCCGCTACGGTAAGCAGGCCACTGCCGGAGTGCGATACGTTCTCGAATAGTGCGCTCACTTAACGACAGATATTGCGCGGCCGCCTTAATACTCATGAGCTGGCCGCTCGTTCTATCTTGTTTGAGGCGTTCCAAGATGTCGTCAAGTTTGTCCAAGATGGCCTCCATTGTGGTAGCGAGCTGTCCAGAGACGGCTCGCCCACTGAGCCACGACCCCAGAACTTGAACCGTGTGCAGCAGATCATTGTGGTCATCGTCTTTTGCGGACTTGGCCGTTGGTTCAGGAACGACAGTGGGGGGCAGAGGTTGCAGTAAATTGAGAGCATCGTGTTGTAAGGATTGAGAGGGGTTGTGTTTCATATGACGCACCTGTGTTTTTCAGAAAGGGGTTAGGCTGCTGCTTGATAATGGCTGAGAAGCCGCAGCATGACGGCTTGGAGTTCTTGCTCTAGGCCGCCGCGCTGGACCTGATGATAGGGAATGAACCATTCCAGATCATCGTTCGGCCGCCGGCCTCCAGCGATGACTGCTCGAATGCAGGTTGGGCGATCTGACGGTAATAAGCGGAGTACCGCATGAAAGGGATCCACTCGGATCCCGACTCCGACATGATCGTCATCACCCGTGAAAATCTCACAGTTCACACCGCCTTCCTTCAGGATATTCGCGAGTTTTCTTAGTTCTGGAAGCAGCGTCTCTTGTGCGATGAGCAGAAAGTGCTCCTGCGAAGAGTCGTCGGCACGATCTGCGGAGGACGTGTTCTTCCACGTTGCGAGGCGATCCTTTAAGTGGGCGTAAGAATTCTGTGTGGCAGTCTTCATGATGACTCTCCTTGTAATGAAGTTGAGGAATTGAGGCCGAGTGATGAGAAGGTGATTCCAATGCTACAGCGGTGGCCTGATCACCAGACGGTCGATGCAGCGTTCAAGAGCCGATGCGAAAAGCGCACGCGTGCACCGGTGATAACGCAATACATGCGGCTCTTCGACAGGGGGATCCCAGCCGAACCGGACGGTCAACTGCATGGATGTGGCATCGTGTGGTTGAAGAAGTAGGCCTCGAGTCCGAGCCTCATCCAAGAACAGCCCAAACCACATGTTGTCCTCCTCAAGTTGGACCACAACATGGGCTGCCATGCCGGCTTGCTGCAGGATTGCGGCTAGGCGTCTGGTCAGCGGAATGAGATCGATCTCTGCAAAGGCCAAAAAACGTGACAGTTGGGCATCGGGGCTCGGGGTCATCCATCCGTTCTCTTCATACTGCTGCAGTCTTCCTTGTAGCTTGGTGTACGCGTCTAGTAGTTCCATCGTTCTAACTCCTTTATCAAGTGATGAGGGCCCATTCCGAACGCTCTTCCGGATACCAGAGCGAGGGCGGGGGGGGGAGCTCATTGATCCCCAGGTTCTTTGCTGGCCCGTCTTGGCCCAAGCGCATGGAGTGCGACACCCTCGATGATTTCGATGACACGGCCGAGGTTGAGTTCCAAATCGCGATAGGCGATGAGCTGGGCACAATCACCCTCCCGGTTGGCTCGGCGATATGTGAACACCTGAAAGGCATGAGGATTCTCGTCGGAATCGAATGTGATCTCGATGTCAAAGTCTTCGACTGTGAGGCTGAGATGGCGCGTCTCCTCGGACATGCCTCGCACCGTTGTCCGAAGCCCCTCTGCTTCGAGGGCGATCTGGAGTTCCGTGACGATAGGGGCGAGCCGTAACAGTACCAGCTGTCGGAATTGCTCCCAGCTTTGATTCCCAGGTCGAAGCAGATCGCCGGATTTCCACTCTCGAATCTTCCTTCGTAAGTAACTGAACGGGGGCTGTAATGGCGATGTCATGGCAAGCTCCTTTGTTAGATGGATGGGCTACTGTCTGAAACCGCTGAACCAGTGCATGGCAGTAGCAGTTAAACGCTTTGCACGGGCTGGCCCGTTCCATTCCCAAAGGGTGAGAGTCAGATCGAAAATGGGAAAAGGCAAGGAACTGGGAAGCTAGAGAGATACAAGAAGAAGAGATGGACTGCGCCAATCACCGATTGGGGCTCAACGTACATAAGTACAAAACCCCTCCGGTCATTGCACAGTCCTTATACGCAGCAAGGCAGTTGTGAAGCTAAGACGAATGGGTATGGGACGGCGGCTTACAGCAAAGCTGCGCGATGGGGCAGAGGCCAGATTGTTGCGACTGGGGAGAATCAGAAAAAATATCGAAAGGGCTGGGATTATCTGCCTACGACCACGAACCATGGCAAGGAACTAAAGCGTGTGTGTCGAAAAGGAGGTGTCGGTAATCGGGCGGTCGTCGTCTGTCCGCCAATATCTAACACAAGAGATGTTGGCGTATCGCTTTTACAGCATCTTCTTATATGGGACCGGAGAGTTGCTTTGTGCGGGAAGAGAGGTAAGTCCAAGCTGTCAGAATAATTTACTAAGCAGCATGCTGACAGCAACTAGGACGGCAACAATAGTGCCTAGCCATATAAGAAAAAGAAATACTTTTAGAATGATGGACGAGAGCAAGCCGAGAAAAGCACCACCAACGACGGATATAGCGACAAATCCATAGGACATACCATGGTAGGCTGCGATGGTTCCGACTATGACCCCACACGTTAAGACCAACGGCACTTCATGGCGTTCAAGAAAGGAATCGTACCAACACCACCCTATGCCCACAAAAAGTCCAGGACCTAAATCCCCCCAACTCCATTTGTTGGCGTTAACGCGGGCTGCTTCTACTTGAGATTGATACTTACGCCAGTTCTCGTCGTGAACTCTGGCTACTTCTTTGTTTTCAGATTGAATCTGAGATAGATGCCTAATAATTTGTTCACAGGAAGAGAGGAAAGCGGCGCTATCTGGCTCTAGATTGTATCCCTGCTTGTATACCAACTTATTACGGAGTGTCGCCACGTGGCGTATTTTTCTAACGATTTCTGGATCAAGCAAACGCTCCACACTAGTGCATTTGTGATGCAAGTTTTGTCCAATTGCACCTAAAGCTGTTTCAAGTAACCCTTCTATTTGCTTGGTATACCTAATCGCAAGCTCTACGCTCATCATTCCTCCAGCGCTCCTAGGGGTCTGTACTCATCACTTTTCGGAGAATATTTGATGTTTCTTGACGTCGTATACGTGTCACTTTTCTCAATGTCTGTTATCCACAAAGGGGGATCTGACGTCGGAGTCATTTCTGTGCCTATTGCTTGAGGGGTCTCGATTCCAAAGTGGTTGGCCAGCAATATCGGTTGTCATGAAGAATCGCGAGATGTGGCCGCTTAGGGCTCTGAAACAGAGCTAGGTTGTGAAAGTTGCCCGGTTAGGACTTTGTATCGTGAGTGGCGCAAACGTAAGCTTGACCTCCAACTTGCTCGAGAAACGCATACTTCTATCAGGACAGGCGAACAGCCCAAGCTGAGGCATTTCACTTATTTCGACGAAAATCATGCTTTCTACGGGTTTCGCCCAATGGACGAGCGAGTGTTTCCGCAGCCTGTTAGGGACAAGGTGGGCATGGGAACCGAAAACCGTGCCAGAAAACCTTCTGGTTATCGTCTCCAGCCGTAAAACCGAGCATCCAAATCGCGCGTCTCACGATCGTTAAGCGATCCATCTCTTGAGTCCACAAGTTGTTATGAGACGTTATTTGGCGTAGGGTTCACGTGCCTGCAGATAGTGGAAAAAGGCGGAGAAAAAATCTCGATAAAAGTGTCGGATGTTCTGTGGCGGCAGATTCGTCGGCAACATGCCTTCCCGTTGAGACCGGGTCACGCAATGCTCCAGAAGTCCGTCGAGATTCCGGGCGTCAATGAAGGCGCTGCATTGGCTGCACGCCAGCCACAATGGATGTGCCATGGTGCCGAACCCGCGAATTGGATGGATATCATCGGTCGCCACATGGTCGAGGCCCCCAATGTTATAAACCGGCGTGTCAGGGAAGACCTGTTCAGACGAGGTGATTCCGAATTCCTTTGCCCGGTAGCAGGCGACCGGATCGGGCGCCGAGCAGAAGTCGCATTGGACCGGCATCTCTCATCCCTCCATTAGACTTGGGTAACGTAGTTCTGCTCCCCGTCAATGAGGCGCAGTACTTCTTCCACACAGATCCTTCTCCATCAAGGCTGCGGATGCGTCTTCCCATGTCTTTTGCTCCGCAGTACGTTCTCTCATATTGCGCTTCTCCGATTGGCAATACTCGTAAAACCTATCGGAGAAGGCACTGATAAACTTGAGATCGGGGAGAAGTGTTTGCCAAGGAAAAAGTTAGAGGCCCGCTAGGATACTACCGGCTGATATCTTAAGCGACTAGCAGCTGGCCCGTCTGGGTCCTAGGATTCGGAGGACGACATCCTCGATGATTTCCATGACGTGACCGAGATCGAGTTCTAGATCCTGATACGAGATGAGTGCCTTGCATTCATTTTCTGGGTTGGCTCGGCGACAGGCGGACATCTGAAAGCAGTGGGGGGTCTCGTCAGGGCCGAACGTGATCGCGATATCAAACGGCTCGATCAGGAGGCTCAGATGGCGCCGTTCGTCGGACATGTCGTGGATCGTCGCTCGAAGCCCCTCTGCCTGGAGCACTTCCTGGAGTGCCGTCACAATGGGAGCTAGGTGCAGGGGGGCGACTTGTCGGAACCGTTGGCAGCTCTGCTCTCCGGTCTGGAGAAGATCACCGGCGTTCCACTCTTGGATCTTGCTTCGTAAGTGACGGAATGGGGGTTGTGATGGGGATGACATGGGACACTCCTTTGTTCGATGACTGTACGTCGGTTGGCTACGAGCATCGGCAGTGCTGGCTCTTCCCGACCATTCAGGCAATCCGATGCTGCTGGCTCGGGCTAAGAGGTGTTAGTACGTTTCTAGGTCCGACGTGCAACCCCACGAGGAGAGTGGTGTGCGATGAAGACGGTGGAGCGCTGAAGGTGTGAGATATGATTAGCCGTTCAAGGGTGCATGACGCACCTCGTCCGGTGAATCAAGTCGGCGTGATGTGTAGAGTTGATTCACCAGGGCTTGGATCGTGAGAGGTATTCCCTTGGCACGATTGTTATCACTGTAAGATCGAGCAAATTACCCGGCTGACGCCCGCAGCCTGCTAGGGGAGTAAAGGGGAGAATGCTGTGTTGTGTCCAGTTTGTGAGGAAGATGTGGTGCCGAGGTGACCTTCCCCGGTTTGTTACACCACGGCCAACGAAGTTGGCTCCTGCGCTGCCTGGGGCTGGTTGTGATGGTGGTTGATGAACTCCATGGGTGTCACATCCCCGATGGCAGTGAGCGTGGATAACCATATGGACAACCGATCATTTCCGGTTGACCGCTGTGTATTCTCTGCCTAATCTGAGTTAACCTTATCTGTTCATGCAAATAGTTTTCTTCTCTGCACTGATATATTCCTCCCCACTCTTGTCCAAAATAAGTTCTTAAAATGCCGCTGGCCTGTGAGTAGGATGAGCCGTCCGCAACATCCCTCCACGGCGTATTTGCGCCGTGGCACTCACATATCGGAGGTGCCCTATGGTCGCCGTTGCGAGTTGCTTTGCGCAGATCTTAGCCCTGATTGATCGTGCGGCCTTTGCTCGTGCCATCCAGCAGCATGCCGCGGAACGAGCGGCCAAGGGGTTCGGCTGCTGGGATCACTTTGTCGCCATGTTGTTTTGTCAGATGGGCAGCGCGCATTCGCTCCGCGAGATCTGTGGCGGCTTGGCGACGGCCCTGGGCAAGCTCGTCCACCTCGGTGTGCGACGGACACCGACACGATCGACGTTGGCTTATGCCAATGCTCATCGCCCGTGGCGACTGTACGAGACGCTCTTCTATCACGTCCTCGGCCAGTGTCAATCGGTGGCCGCCTCCAAACGACGGCGGTTCCGCTTCAAGCATCCCTTGCGGACCCTGGATAGTACGATCATCGAGTTGTGTGCGACCGTGTTCGATTGGGCTCGATTTCAACGGACCAAGGGCGCGATTAAGCTGCATCTGCAACTCGACCACCAGGGTTGTTTGCCCTGCTGGGCACTCGTGACTGACGGCGACACCAACGATGTGCGCGTCGCCCAGCAACTCACGTTTCCACCGGGGACCATCGTGGCGATTGATCGGGGGTATCTCGACTATGCCCTCTATCATCGCTGGACGCGCACCGAGGTGGGGTTTGTGACGCGTCCGCGCACCAACATGCTCTACGATGTCTTGGAGCGGCGGCCAGTCCCCACACGGGGCTCGGTGTTGGCCGATGAGGTGATTCGCCTCACCGGCCTGCATGCCGCTGACCGATGCCCCGTCCCTCTGCGGCAAGTGGTCATCTGGGATGAGCGGCAGCAGCGCCAGCTCACCTTCCTGACGAACCTCATGCATCTGGCCGCCAGTACCATTGCGGCCATCTATAAGGAGCGCTGGCAGATCGAACTCTTCTTCAAAGCCTTGAAGCAACACCTCAAGATCAAGACGTTTGTGGGGACCAGTGAGAATGCCGTGCAGGTGCAGATCTGGATTGCGTTGATTGCCATGGTGCTCCTGAAATATCTCCAGCTCAAGTCCACGTGGCCCTGGAGTCTGTCGAACCTCGCGGCCTTGCTCCGCTTCAATCTGTTGACCTATCGAGACCTGTGGACATGGCTCGATGGGCCCTTCGAACGACGGTCGATTGCCTCGGGGCCCATGCAAGGGACGCTCTTTGCGACATGATCTTGGACAGCACCCGTGGCAACCTCATCCATGAACCGGAGCCGAGGCCGTCTCAAACGCAGCATTCATGCAGGGGGGATACGGAGGGACAGATTATTTTGGACAGCAGTGATTCCTCCCCCTCCTATTCTTGATGAGCCTGAATTTCCAGATCAGAAGTCTGAGGCCATTCTCAGCGATTCAAGCACATTCTAGAAGAAGGGATCTGAGTATTGGATGGGTTAGAACTGAACGCGGAAGGTGACTCCGCCGGAATGGTTCGTTGTGCGGTAGGTGCCGTTCACGGTAGGGTTGGGGCTGCCGATGACGGTGCGAGTGTCGAACAGGAAGGCTTGGTACGACAGATCCATGCCCATCGACCGCTTGGCGAAGAATCCCTTTTCCGCATCGGCGCAGGAAATCAGGCCGAGGAATTTCCCTCCGGCGTGGCAGAGAACCCCGACGCCAGCTGAGATGACATGGACATCACTGTCAGCATAGGCCGGATCAAAATTGAGATCCGACACCGGTGTGGGGGAGTGGATGTAACCGGTGCGAAGCGCCACATCCCAAGCGTGGGTGCCGGTCAAACCAAGCCATTTGTATTCGGTGCCGATGTTGACCGTCGTCGCGTTCTTCCACTGTTGAGGGCTCGGCAAGGTCGCGCCGTTTGAGAGCTGCACGTCCGCGTTGCGAATGGATTGCCAGCGGACATAGTCGACATCCACTTCCAGTTTCCATTCGCGTTCGTGATTGCGTACCGGCCAGAATGCGACGCCGCCCGTCCACACTTCCGGAAGACGAATGGCGGTAGAGGCATTGGCGATCAGCGCGCCGTTCGCTCGGAACTCTCCATTTAACGGCAACACCGCCTGGCTGCGCCAAATCCCCGCGATGGACAGGCGTGGCTTTCCATCCTCCGTCCGCCAGGGAGTATAGAGGAAGCTGGCGTTCAGTCCTGCCGTCGTTCCTTTCCCGTTGAGTTCCAGTGCGGTCCCGGCGGGAAATCCTGATCCAGGTGCTGCCTGAAACCGACGTTCAGCCTGGCCCTCTCCGAGAAAACCCGCGAAGGTCAAAATGTCTGCACCGAGACCGACCGACAACGACTCCGTCACTTTGTACGCCAGCGTTGGCTTGATCGCCATAAGCGGCAGCTGGGCGAAGGTAACGGCAGTGTTGAACGGACCATTCGTCGGATACTTCGCCGCAAAGCCATAGAGATTCTGAATGCCGAGTCCGGCGCTCAGATCGCCCAGCGCCGAAATCCCCAGGTCTTTCAAATTTGCAGTCAGGAACAATTGTCCCGGCGGCGGCAGGCCGATTGGAAACGCCTTCTCGTTCTTCGTCGTGACACCGGTCGGACTCGTGAAATTCGTATTGACACTCACGAACTGCGCTCCGCCGGCGAACTCAATGCCGTGCAGCTGCGTCATCCCGGCAGGGTTATAGAAAATCGCCGAGGCGTTGTCGGCCTGCGCGGCAAAGGCATTGCCTTGCGCAATGGCAGCCGAATCATGAAAAGGATTACGGAACCCGTCGGCCCACGTAGGTGTTGAGGACAGAAAGCTGCATACGATCAATAGGATACAAAGTGTTCCGGGCCGGCTGATAAAGCGGGTGACTCGACAAGGACGCACGCAAATCCTCGCTTCCTAAGGAATTAAGCGTTGCTCCGTAGCATGCCGGCCTGTAGAGAGTCAACGATTCCTCGCCTGTCCCTAATCCGGACGTAAGCCATCCGGAAGAGTCTGCCGAGCCAGTCATGTAATGACTTGTCAAGAAGTGACCCCCAGGGTTTAGGTCGTAGTTGTGAGAAAAAACGGGGCGCACACTTGGCTCAGGACAAGCGATCGGCGGTCGGTCCATGGTCGAGGTCGGGGAGGGAGCTGGACTCGGAGGGACCGTGAGTGACGGAGGCGGTGACGACGCGGCCGTGAACGTGGCGAGTTTTTCCGCCCGGGGGAGTGCGGCCGTTGAGGGCCATGGAGAAGCGTTCGTGATTGTAGCGCCGTTCCCAGGCGAGCAAGGTCTCGGCCGCCGCGGCGAAGCTCTCGAAGGTGATGCGGCTCCAGAATTCTTCCTCATCAACCCGATGACTGCTTTCGACTTTGCCGTTCTGCTCGGGACACCGCAACAACTACGCGAACGTTTCGTGTCGCTGATGTTGGAACAGACCAAGCCGGCCCCTGATCGGCCTGACGCGAGTGGCTTGATCGTGTCCGCTCGAACAGGCCGTGACGAACGACCCGCTGACCGAGCCGCTCTATCGCCGCCTCATCGAGCTGCTCGTCGCGCAGGACCGACAGGCAGACGCACGCCGTTGGTACCAACGCTGCGTCCGCGCCCTGCGCGATTGGGAAGGCCGCGACCTGTCACCCGACACCCTCCGCCTCGGCCAACGCCTCGCCGGTCGATAGCGCTCCGTTCTCCTTCCCTTTGCCGTTCGTGCCTCGTCGTCTCGACCTTCTCCCTGACGATCCTTGTCCCCGTCTTCGCGCACAGTTAGAGCAGCCGAACCAGGCCCTCGATCTGCTTGAGAATGGCGGCTAAGTCTTGGGGGGAGGAGGCCACAATCCGGGCTTCTTCCCCCTCATGTTTGTGATGAGGGTACGTCGGGAGGTGCCGATCTCGCTGGTGCCGGGTATTGTCATAGCGGAACACCAGCTTCCCGGTCCGATCCATATACTGGAACACGTATGTCAGCCGTTCAACGGAAGTCTCGACGTCCAGGAACTCTCGAAGGTGGAGGACGGACCCGTCGCGAAAGTACAGGTTGCCGCGAAGAAATCCCTCGTGGCTGCTTCGCTGGTCGAAGGTCAGTTCGGAGGATTGGATGAACGGACAGGCGTCGAGAATCTCGCGGATGCGTTGGAAGTAGGATTCAATTCGCAATGTGCAAGTTCTGCAAGGTGGTCGCTTTCTCCCGGAGCCGCTCGATCAGGCGCCATTCTCCTTCCCACTCGGTGAAGTCGAGGGATTCTTGCACGTCGCCGGTTTCGGCACGCCGCAGAAAGTCTTGCGTCGACATCCCGTATCGGGCCTCGAAGTCGCGCAGCCGTTGCTCGGTGCGCTGAATGCCGGCCTCCACCATCCGCAATTCGTTCTGGATGGCCGATTCGACCAACGGCTTCAGCGGATGCGAGCCGGAGGAGGTCAAGGTCAATTGTGTCATTGCGAACTCTTTTCCCTCATACCGAAACCGCGCCAAGTATGGCAGGCTTGGGCAACATGGTCAATCACACCGTTCGGTTCTGTATCACCCCGACGGGTCTCCTGTTTTGAACGTCCAGTCGGCTAGCTATCGGGCGGCGGCGACGAGTGCCCTCCACTCGACCAAGACACATGAGGCGATCTGCTGGCACCCAGCAGGGGCCCGCCTGTGGTTCTCAACGAGTCGTAGACCCGCCGAGGGAGTGTTCTTCCTGGTAGGATGTGTCCGCCCGGCCTCACACTCTGAGTCAACGATTCCTCTTGCGATTTCGGCCTGCGCCAAAGGATAATTCGTTCCCGCCCATTGGCATTATGACGGTTCAGGAGACGGTTGCATGCCGCGTGATTCCCGGTCGCGCCCACATCGTCTGCGCCTCGCGAAGCTCACGCCGCCGACCTTGCCGGTCGTGCTCAAACGGCCACGCCTGTTTCGTCTCCTCGACAAATCCCGTGCACGCCAACTGACCTGGATCACCGCCCCGGCCGGATCAGGAAAAACGACCCTCGTCGCGAGCTATCTGAACGCGCGGCATCTGCCGGTTTGTTGGTATCGGCTGGATGAGAGCGATGCGGACCCTTCCTCCTTCTTTCACTTTCTCAGCGCAGGCGCCAAATCCCTTGCGCCGCGATTCCGGAAGCCGCTGCCGGTCCTGACGCCGGAATATGCCTTCGGGTTGCCGACTTTTACGCGACGGTTCTTCCAGGAGCTGTGCGCGCGCTTGCCGCGTCGTTGTGTCCTGGTGCTGGACAACTATCAGGACGTGCCCTCTACTTCAGTCCTGCATCAGTTGTTGCCCTATGCGATTCAGGAACTCCCGAAACATGTCTCCGTCATCGTGATGAGCCGCCAGGACCCGCCGCCCCCGATGGCGCATGTGCAGGCCGAGCGAGCGATGATTCATGTCGGTCCTGAGCCCCTTCGTCTTTCAAAAGCCGAAGCCACAGCGATCATCCATCTCCATCTGCGACGAAGAGCAGGCCGCACGATGAAGACGTTTGTCGATGAGGTCTATAGTCGAGTGGGAGGCTGGGCGGCCGGACTGATGCTCACGCTGGAACATGTCAAGAGTCGTAACACGATATTACCTGATCGGGCGGGCGAGACGCCGGAAGCGGTGTTCCAGTATCTGGCCGGTGAGGTGATGGAACACCTCGCGCCGGACGTGCAGGAGTTACTGCTCAAGACCTCCGTCTTGTCCGATATCAGCGTGCCGCTGGCGGAACGCCTGTCGAATCTGCCCCAGGCCGGCGAGATCCTCTCGTCTCTTCATGCCTCGCGGTATTTTACTGAACGGAGGGAGGGGCCGGAATTGTGGTACCGGTACCATCCGCTCTTTCGGGACTTCCTACTGTATCGGGCACGCCAGATCCTTGGTCCCACAGAGTTTCGGACACTTCAAAGGACAGCGGCATCGTTGCTCATGAGCGTGGGCCGGATAGAGGACGGCGTGCTGTTGCTCCAGGCGGCGGAAGATTGGGAAGGCCTCGCTCCGGTCATTCTTGGCCAGGCCGAGGCACTTGTCTCAGCGGGACGCATCCAGACGTTGGAGGGCTGGATACGAAGTATTCCCGAATCGATACGCCACCAGATCCCCTGGCTGAATTTCTGGCTGGCGACGACCAGGGTGTCCTTCAGCCCGGATGAAGCCTATGAACTCTTCGACGATACGCTGGCACAATTTCGCGTGCAGGGAGAACGAACCGGCGCATTATTGTCCTGGTGTGGAGCGGTCCGAGCGGTCTTGATACGGTGGACCGGCCTTGGTCGGATAACGAAATTGTTGGAATTGTTCCCGACCATCCATCCGGAGGGAGCGCCCTATCCGTCTGTTGAGGTCGAAGCTCACGTTGCAGACTGTATGGCCGGCGCCATCATGCAGGCGCAGCCGTACCGACATGATGCGAGAACCTGGTTAGACCGGGCTGTCAGTCTGAGCGATCATCTCCCTCCGGCCGTGCAGACCGGGTCTCGGTACATGACGGAAATCTACTATCTCTGGTTCGGGGATTTTGCCCCGGCCAGGGCAGGTCTCGAACAATTCTCCGGCTTACTTCAGTCGCGCCAGTGGAATCCGATCACTACCATATTCTTCCATGCTACAAGTGCAGCCTTTGCGTGGTTCGACAGCGAGTTTGATCTCTGCCGTATGCATGTGGGAAAGGCAAGAGATCTCGTCAACCGATCGGGTCTTCATATATGGGATGGTCTCATCATAAGCCAGGGGGTTGCTGGAGAATTGCTGGCCGGGAACCTGCCTGCCGCAGAAGCGCTCTTGCGAGAAGAAGATGCCGTCACGCAACATCTCGGCGGAATCCATCGGGCGCATTTTTTACACCTCTTTGCCTGGTTCAAGCTCTTGCGGGGCGATTTCCACGAAGCTTTAGAACATATCCAACATTCAATCGATCTGATTGCCGCGGAAGGTGGGCACATGTTCGGCGAGGGGATCAATATGCTGCTGGGAGCTCATTCCCTCCGTCAGTTAGGCCGGCAAGCTGAGGCAGGTCAATGGGTCGAACGGACCATGCAGATTGGTGATCAGATGCAGAGCGACCTCCTGCGGTTCGGAGCATGGGTGATGACCGCGCAACTGGCTTTCGATCGCGGTGATGAGACGTTGGGTCTCAATGCGCTTCGGAAGGGCCTGATGATCGGAGAAACGCGCGGGTTGATGCAGTATCCAGGGCGCCAGCCGGATGTGATGGCGGCGCTCTGCGCCAAGGCTCTGAACGCCGGGATCCAAGTGCCCTTCGTGCAGCGCATGATTCAGAAACATCGGTTTCCTGCTCCGCAGGGTGCCTGGGGGATCGATGCCTGGCCCTGGCGCGTCAGGATTCGGCTGTTAGGCAAGCTGGCGGTCGAGATCGACGGACAGCCCATGGAACAACACCGCAAGGCGCCGCATCGACTACTCGAATTGCTCGCAGCCATCATCGCCTTCGGCGGACAAGACGTGCCGGTGACGCGGCTGACGGACGCGCTCTGGCCGGAAGCTGATGGCGATGCCGCGCAGGAGACGTTTAAGAAATCCTTGGCGCGGCTCCGGCACTTGCTCGGCATCGACGAAGTCATTCAACTTCATAAAGGGTGTGTCTCGCTGAACCGCGAGATCTGCTGGGTCGATGCCCAGGCGTTCGAGGCCGGAGTGAAAGAGGCGGAACGACGAACGCGGTTTGACGATGGCGCTGTGGACGGAGATCAGGTCCAGGCACTCTACAAGGGGCCATTTCTTGCCTTGGAAACCATCCCTGTCTGGGCCAATCCCTACCGAGAAGAACTGCGCCGGCGATTCGTGCGCCTCATCCTGCGCCGGGTTGAACAGGCTCTGGCGAAGCGCCAAACCGAAGCGGCCGCGCGCGGCCTGGAACAGGCGCTCGAAGTGGATCCGCTCGCCGAGACGCTCTATCAACGACTCATCCCGCTCCTCGCGGCCAACGGGCGGCAGACCGACGCCGCATCCTGGTACCACCGGTGCAAGTCCGCCCTGGCCCGTTGGGACGCTCGCCAGCCCTCCCCCGAGACCCAACAACTGCTGAAGACGCTGCAACGGTCGTAGCCCCGCGCCTTTTTGTTCTTCTGTCCCATCCCTTCTTTACCCCCTCGACCTCTTTGTTGAATCTGTCCCCCTATCTGTCCCCCGACGTGATGGTTCAATACGCGCCGTGTAAGGAGGAATTCTGTGTGGGCACGATGACCCCATGGCTCTTCAGGCGGTGGATCGGGATGACGCTCGCCACAGGCGCGATCGTCGTCGTGCCCCTGCTCCTGTCGGCAGATCAGCTCCATGAGCCGCGCTGGTTCACCGCCGACGTAAAGAGACCTCACGAGCTGGAACAGATCCTTCTTATTTTGAAGGAGGAAGAGAGTGTCCTGGCTGAGGCAAGGGGGAAATGAGCATCGTGATTCACAATCGGAACGGGATTCATATCTCAGAACGCGTCACAGCAAGCCGGCTCTCCGGCATGAATACCGATGTCACAGCCTCTTCTGCCGTGGGCGCCAACGACCGCGCACGCATAAAGACGCAAACCGCACAGCGCCTGCCGGTTCACATTTATACGCTCGGCCGGTTCGACCTGCGCGTCGGCGGCGCGCCGCTTCCCAGGACACGTAAAGCCCCGCATCGATTGTTGGAACTCCTGCAAGCCATCGTGGCGTGGGGAGGCAGCGCGGTGCCCGTGTCACGGCTCATCGACCAACTTTGGCCGCACAGTGAAGGAGATCGGGCCTGTGCAACCTTTGAGAAATCCCTCAAGCGTCTTCGGAACTACCTCGCCGTAGACCGGCTCGTAGTCTTGGAGCACGGGACGGTCACGTTGAATCCGGAGCGATGTTGGACGGACGTCTGGGCGTTTGAGCAACTGTGCTCACGAGCAGAGCTTGGTAGCCGTCACAAAACCAGTTCGCGTCGGCAGTCCAGTTATGAGGATGCGCTCGCGTTGTATCACGGCCCTTTTCTGCCGGCGCAAGGGGAGAGGTCCTGGGTGACACCCACGCGGGAGCGATTGCGGGAGATGTTTGTCCGCGCGGTGGCCCGACTGAGCGATCACAGCCTGCAGGAGGATCGAATCGAGCAAGCCATCGCATGGCTGGATAGAGGCCTGCGGCTCGATCCACAGGCAGAGCCTCTCTATGTGCCACTGATAACGATTCTACTCGGGGCAGGGCGGAAGACAGAAGCTCGCGCGGTCTACCATCAATGCGTACGGGTATATGTCCGTGACTTAGGACAGCGGCTCCCGCCGGCGGTGAGGCGTCTGTATAAGAAAGAACTTCAATGAACGACATTACGTGTATTCAGGTGAATTTGTCCCCTTGGTTGTCCCCTGCGGCGTGATACAGGTAGTGGCCATTCACAGTCCCTTCGATTCATAAGGCAAGGAGGCTCCATGCGTGACGCGCTCTTTTTCAGCAAGCTACGCGTGCTGCTGTGTGGATGGAGATGGAAGCATCACCGCCGGGCCTCGTGGTTGAAGGCGCGACTGCGCCGGGCACGTCATCGCATCAAGCGGCTTACGCAAGTCGTACGAGAATCAGCTTCTCGTCTCACTCAGCACTCAGCACCCAGGACTCAGCACTTTCTTCTCGAGCCGTTGGAATCCCGGCTCCTCCTCG
>JABFSU010000089.1 GCA_013140455.1 Nitrospira sp.
GCCTTCCAGGTTCGTCGAGGCCAGGTTCGCCTTGGTATTCTGCCCAATGCCCACGTTGGTCACCGCTTGCCCCACCGCCGTGTTGACCGACGCGCCCTTGAGGGTACTCCCTTCCAGGTTCGTCGAGGCCAGGTTCGCCTTGGTATTCTGCCCAATGCCCACGTTGGTCACCGCTTGCCCCACCGCCGTGTTGACCGCCGCGCCCTTGAGGGTACTCCCTTCCAGGTTCGTCGAGGCCAGGTTCGCCTTGGTATTCTGCCCAATGCCCACGTTGGTCACCGCCTTGCCTTGAGATATGTTAACGGCAGCTCCTTCAATCTGACTACTCTTTAGATCCACTGCACCAAGATTGGCAGTTGTTCCATTTCCTATCGAAACGTTTGTAGCTGCCTGGCCGACTGGGACATTGATCACTGCGCCCTTTACTTCCGATGCCTTCATTTTCACAGACCCAAGGTTTGACCTAGTATCATTACCTACTGCGACATTGGTCACGGTTTTGCCTCCGGGAGTATTCGATATCACCCCAGTGAGCTTACTCCCGTCACTCTTAACAGACCCAAGATTTGCCTCACTCTTTTCACCGATACTGATGTTGACTGCATTTTGACTGGTTGGGACGTTGACAATGGCTCCCTTGACCTCACTATCAGCCAATTTTACGGTACCAAGATTTGCTTCGCTGCCTTTCCCGATTCCAACGTTGACAGCATTCTTGCCTTCCATCGTATTAATCACTGCTCCCTTAATCTCCGAGCCGGCAAAAACAGGAGGAGAACAGAGGAAAACCGCGCAGCTAACAACCAACACGGTCATTTTTGATAGGTTGCTTGTGTTCACGTTAGCCCTCCTACGTTTTTGGCCAAGCCATCATATGTAGAAAATCTCTTCAGCCTATTCGAGAGACTCAAACCTGCTCCAGAAATCCAGAAGCGCCGCCACTAATGACACCTTAGGACCGGCGATCTTTAGCAGGGCGGTCACGCCCACGAAAGGCGTTATATCATGTACAAGTACTCATTTAGATGGAGGATTTTTGCTCTCATTCATACAAAGAGTCAAGCTCAATTTGGCGAGCCAAGAGCTGAATTTCTAATGAAATACGCCACAGCAGTCCCAGTCTAGAGTTTCCAGCGATTCCGTTTTTTCGACGGATTGTACCGAGTTGGACAGGAGCAGGAGCCAGGCAGAGCATGGTCTGTGACAGAAACGCTTGATTTCTTTCCGACTGTTCCCGTTTGTTCTCGTTTGCAGTCACAGACTGGGACGGCACAGAACATGCTGAAGCCTGCTCAGCCCATGACTTCCCTGACCACAACCACACGAACACTGATTATCCTGCTCGCAGCGCTTCTGCCGCTGCTCTCAACAGGCTGCAGCGCGACACCCGGGCGTTACGTCGAAGAACACGAAATCAAGCAGCTGACCGTCGTGTTCCTCGACGAAGCGAGCCTGCACGAACAGTGGAGCAAAATCGCCGGGCGAGAGGCAGTCCGCCTGACCGTGCCGATGAACAGCCAAACGCCGATCGTCAAGACCGTCCGCGGCTTCTACGATTATTCCTCCAACACCCTGTATTGCGAGAAGTGGAACTTCGAAGTGTGTGGACACGAACTCCATCACGCCGCACTCGGGCAGTTTCATCCACAACACTAAACCTCTCAGTAGCCTTCCTCAGATCCTCGCTTTTACTTTTTCACGACGGATGTCCCGTTGATCGTCAAAGTAGATCCGCTGTCCACTTTGAACAAGGCCGCGTTCGATGCAATGTTCACCGTTGAAGTAGCCGGCCCCGCAAACACATTAAACGTACTTGGCAACATCACATTGCCCGTTACTCCCGCCACCTTCAGCGTCGTGCCGTTCCCCAATTGGAAGGGTTGATTGGCGCTATTGACTAAGACGCCACAGGCCGCATTACAAAAGCTGTTCGTGATCGAAAGTGTGTTAGCGCCACTCCCAAAGACACCGAAGGCATTGCCATTGAGATTCAGTGCCGAGTTGCCCGTTAGATTGAACAGCGCGCCGTTGCTGATCGTCAGCGTGCTACCGCCTGTCAAGGAGAACAGGTACCCGTTCACCGTCCCGGTTGCCGCATTCAGATTTAGGAGATGTCCGTTCTGGATAAGCAATTGAGACGCATTGAGGGCGACGAGGGCACCATTCACCAACATCGCCTGGGTATTGGGACCACCCTGCCCGGCCAGATCTGCGAAATGGCTGGAGGTTGTCATCGTCGCATTCGTGAGGGCCAGCAGTGGCGCCGACGCCTCCAAGAGCGCCCCGTCCAACGGGATCGTCGAGCGAACCACGACCGCAGACGTCACCTTCACATCGGGCGTAGCGCCTGGCGTCGCGTTGCCATCTCTGTCGAAATGGGATCCGGCTGCGATATCGATGAGCGGGATTGAGCCTCCAGGGCCTTTGAGCTTGGCGTCTAGCACACTGAGCAAGGCCTTGTTACCACCATTGGTATCGATAGTGCTCCCGTCATAGACCCCGAGCAGCCGATCCTGCACTGTGACGGAGGTGGTCACTCCATTGTTCGGCCCGTTGATGACGGATAGCAGCGAGCCGGTGAACTTGGCATCTGAGCCACCCACGTTTCTAAAGTAATTATCTGTCGCTGCCGTCGTGCCGATGGTTGCTTTCGTGCCTTGATCCAGCGTCACACCGCCGGTAAGGTTCACAACGGGAATGGCAGTGGAACTCGTCGCCGTGATCGCGCCGTCGACATGACTCACACCATTCCCTAGCTGATCAATCGCAATCCCATTTGGAGAGGGGGTTGAAATGCTGGAATACTGCCCCATAGTTCCGCCTGCAAACGCGTCTCTAGCCCCAAAAGCATTCAAGACAGGGATTGATTCTGACTGAACAATGAAGGTGCTGTTTGCAGCAACAACTTCTCTTGGTGGCCCACTGTCGTTAAATCCTATACTGAACGGCACGGGAGCGCGATCAGATGGATAGAGTCCATTTGCTCCAGAAAACCCCCCATTAGTCGAGGCCAAGTTGGTAAAACTTGTCACAGTAGAGTTCGCCGCCTGCGCGGCTCCACGTACAATCAGGGTTTCAGTCGGAGCAATTCCTCCGTGCCCACTATTGGGTGTCCCGCCTATAAGCACTAACTCTTTAACAACAGAGAATTGGCTCGTAACCGACGGCACTGGTTCAAACGTCAGATTCGGCTGGAGCTTATTGGTATTGGGATCGACACAGCTAACTGAAGCACACGGTGTACCATTAAACAGCGGTTGAACCGGGTCCTTTCTTGTGAATACCAGCAGCGAATTCCCGCCATTTACTCTCACGCTTAATCCTCTTGCGGCGGGAGCGGCACCGAATCCCGAGTTATTATTGCCCCCATACCCTGTTCCCGACGTATTTGTGACCCCGCCGGATGTCGGATTCGAAGTGCTCCCGCTGCCGAACAACGCATTGGCTACTGCGTTCGCCAGGGCCACGCCGCCCGTCGCGCCGTTAATGGCGTTCTTACTCTGATCGCCGCTACTCGTCTGGCCTTCCCCCGTCTCTGCCGCGCCGGTCAGCGCGTTGCCGAGTTGGGTCGCTTGATCCACCTGCAACGCCACGAGATTGTCCATGCCTTCTTTCGGCGTGCTGCGGTGTCCCGCCGTTGCCACCACGCCAGACTTCAGCGTGTCCGGTGCGGTGATTCCCGCGATAGGTCCCGCCTGGCCACCCTGCAAGGTGATGGCCTGGCCACTCTGCAGGGTCACGCCTTTGGCTCCGGGTCCTGTCCCAACAATCTCCGCGAGTCCTTCTTCGACTTGAATGATCTCGCCACGAGTCAGAGACAGCGCCGCCACGATTGTAGGGGAATAGGAAGCCAGATAGGGCCGCGCCTCTCCCGTCGGGATCTGATCTGCCGCGCGCACCGGCGCATCGACCAGCACGCGGACAATGCCGCCGCGAGTCTGCACTTGCCCGGTCGGGGTCTGCACCGTCACGAGGCCCTGCTCACCGAGCGCTGAAGCCGCCGCCGCCACCCGCACGGTGCCTTTGCTGACTTGAATAGTGGTCTGTTCGGGCGTCATCGTCGTCAACTGTACGGACGTCCCCTGCCCCACGGTCACGACGGCCCGGTTTCCGATTAACACCTCGGCCATCGTCCGGTCGCCGGTCGTGAGCCGATCGCCGGCCGCGACGCCCTCGCGAAACTGCAGCGTCTTCGTCCCTGCCCCATTCTGCAGCGTCAGCTGGTCGCCGCTTAACGCGGACACGACCACCCGCCGCGTGGCTTCGATCCGGACGCCGCGTTGATCCGCCGCCCATAAGACCGCCGGTCCGAGCAGTTGAGTCGTAATCAACGACACCGCGATAAGGCAGGATGGCCGATGGCGATACATAGTCACTCTCCTTTGTTAGTCTCAATGAGACCCGTGCTGACAATCCTCGATGCCTCGCGACCCCTCTCGCTATCGGACCTTCGTCGTGCCGATCGTTAGGGTCGAAGTCTCATCCACATGGAACAGCGCCGTCGTGCTGGTCCCCATGATGGCCGCGGGACTTCCGCCGGACGCTGCAAAGGGACTGAAGCCGCTGGGCAAAACCACGTTCTTGCTCGTCCCTGCCACCAGAATCGGGCTGAGTGCTCCTGTTGAAACTCCCACAGGCATTTGGAAGGCCTGGCCCGCACCATTCACCAATTGCCCACAAGATCCGGGCGAGCACAAACTGTTCTGGACGAACAGCGTATTGGCTCCGCTACCAAATACACCAAAGGCGTTGGCGCCCAGCGTTAACGACGATCCTTTGTTCAAACTAAACAGTGCGCCGTTGTTGATAGTGAGGGTACTGCCACCGGTCAAGGAGAATAGGTAGCCATTTACCGTCGCGGTCGCCGCATTCAGATTCAGGAGATGTCCGTTCTGGATGAGCAGCTGTGAGGCATTGAGCGCCACCAGCGCATCGCCGAGCTTAATCGATTGCGCCTGATTGCCGGCTAAGTCGGCAAAGTGACTCGCGGTGGTCATGGTCGCATTCGTGAGGGCCAACAGTGGCGCGGACGCCTCTAATAGCGCCCCGTCCAGCGGGATCGTCGAGCGGACCACCACCGCAGACGTCACTTTGACATCGGGTGCAGAACCATCGGTCGTAGTCACCGTCCGGGGCTTGTCCGGCGTGACCAGTTCATCTGGATCAATCGCGAAATGTTTTCCATTCGCGATATCGATGAGCGGGATCGACCCTCCAGGACCTTTGAGCTTGGCATCCAGCACGCTCAGCAAGGCCTTGTTGCCACTCCCATCGATGCCACACTCTGGATGCCCACCACAGACAGTGCTCCCATCATAGACACCGAGCAGCCGATCTTGCACCGTCACGGAGGTCGTGACGCCGTTGTTCAGCCCGTTAATGACGGACAGCAGCGAGCCGGTGAACTTGGCATCTGAGCCACCCACGTTTCTAAAGTAATTATCTGTCGCTGCCGTCGTGCCGATCGTCGCCTTCGTGCCTTGATCCAGCGTCACACCGCCGGTAAGGTTCACCACGGGAATGGCAGTGGAACTCGTCGCCGTGATCGCGCCGTCGACGTTACTAGTCCCAACATCAGGACCACCACTCTCATTGATAAGCGCGATCCCGTCTGGATGACTCGAAAATTGACCAAGGGTACCGCCCCTATAGACTGCATCATTACCCGTGGTAGATGTGGTCTGCACGACAAAGGTGCTATTTGACGCCACAGCCTCAGGTGCTGCCTGCCCCGTACCCAAACTACCCCCTCCTGCCGCGATATCATGAGGATATAGCCCACCCTCAAAGCCGCCAGTGCCTCTGCCGGGAAAGAAAGCAGCCACATTCGTAAAATTCTCTCCAGTGAATGTTGCCGCCGCTCCACGTACAACCAATCTCTCGTCAGGGACGATCCCACCATGACCGGTATTGCCTGCACCGCCAATCAGAACAAGCTCTTTCACAATGGTGAACTCACTCTGAATCGATTTGAATGCCTTAAACTCTACATTTCCAGTGTCACCGGGAATAATGTGTCCGTTGTATCCATTCAGGTGGAAGCACTGCAGGTCTCTACAAACTTCACCCTTGAAGTAGGTCGTGCTAATGCCACCGCCAAAATCTATGGTGAAGTCCTTTTTCACGTAGCCTGCAACAGCGTCCATTCTGGTAAAGGCGAGCAGTGCATTGCTTCCATTGAGATTCACGGGGGCTCCAGCAAAACTGCGCACCGTAAATCCCGAGTTGCTATTACCCCCATACCCAGCCCCTGTCGTATTTGTGATCCCGCCGGATGTCGGATTGGCTGTGCTGCCGTTACCAAACAGCGCATTGGCTACTGCATTCGCCAGCGTCACGCCGCCGGTGGCGCCGTTGAGGGCTTTGCCACTTTCGTCCTTCTTCCCTGACTCGCCTGCGCCCGTCTCTGCCGCGCCGGTCAGCGCGTTGCCGAGTTGGGTCGCTTGATCCACCTGCAACGCCACGAGATTGTCCATGCCTTCTTTCGGCGTGCTGCGGTGTCCCGCCGTTGCCACCACGCCAGACTTCAGCGTGTCCGGTGCGGTGATTCCCGCGATAGGTCCCGCCTGGCCACCCTGCAAGGTGATGGCCTGGCCACTCTGCAGGGTCACGCCTTTGGCTCCGGGTCCTGTCCCAACAATCTCCGCGAGTCCTTCTTCGACTTGAATGATCTCGCCACGAGTCAGAGACAGCGCCGCCACGATTGTAGGGGAATAGGAAGCCAGATAGGGCCGCGCCTCTCCCGTCGGGATCTGATCTGCCGCGCGCACCGGCGCATCGACCAGCACGCGGACAATGCCGCCGCGAGTCTGCACTTGCCCGGTCGGGGTCTGCACCGTCACGAGGCCCTGCTCACCGAGCGCTGAAGCCGCCGCCGCCACCCGCACGGTGCCTTTGCTGACTTGAATAGTGGTCTGTTCGGGCGTCATCGTCGTCAACTGTACGGACGTCCCCTGCCCCACGGTCACGACGGCCCGGTTTCCGATTAACACCTCGGCCATCGTCCGGTCGCCGGTCGTGAGCCGATCGCCGGCCGCGACGCCCTCGCGAAACTGCAGCGTCTTCGTCCCTGCCCCATTCTGCAGCGTCAGCTGGTCGCCGCTTAACGCGGACACGACCACCCGCCGCGTGGCTTCGATCCGGACGCCGCGTTGATCCGCCGCCCATAGCAGCGCAGGACCACCAAGCTGTGTCGCAACCAACAATCCAACCATCGCACGAGACGTTCGATGCACATGCATGGCGATCACTCCTTAGTTCAGGTGAAACAAGTCCGAATCACGATATCGAGCCGGTCAGCCCTCTTGACAGTTTCCTTCGTTCCCAGGTACAGAAGGCCCCAGCGCCATGAATACGTACAAGTACATTTATTCATAACGCATATATACTCATATTTGAGGAAGGAAGGTGTCACAGATGAGGGCTAATCGTCAAGGGATCATCAGTGCTACTGGCCATGTTGCGGGAATTTCTCTCATGACCGGCCTGTTCATTCTTGCGCTGCTCGCGACGGCGTCACTCTCTTCACCCCTCTGGGCCGCCGAGACGCCGCAAGCCGAAGCGGATGTGTTGGTGGCTCAAGGAGTGCTGGCCTATGACGACCGGGACTATGAGAACGCTCTCGCCCTCTTCAAGAAGGCCCTGACGTCCAATGCGAAACATCCCCGCGCGCTCTATTACTCGGGGTTGGCCTATCTGGCGCTGAAACAACCCGCCGATGCGGTGACGGCGCTCGAAGCGGCGAAACAGGCGCAACCTTCTGATCCTGCGATCGCATCTCAATTGGGTGTGGCCTACTTCACGGCGGGGCGCTATGACGACGCCACCCTGCTCCTGGAACAGGCCTACCAGGCTGACCCCTCTTCAGAGAACTTGGGTTACTTTGTCGGCTTGAGCCGCTACCGGCAGAAAAATTACAAGCAGGCGATCGAGGCCTTCAACACCACGAAAACCACCGATCCGAACGTCCAGCAGCTTTCCCGTTTCTACCGCGGACTGTCGCTCGGTGTCTTAGGCTTGCCGGAACAGGCCTCGGCAGAGTTGCGTCAACTAGAAGGCACCGGGGCCAATCTTCCTTTTACCGGTCAGGCGCTGCAAATTCAGCAAGCGCTGGCCGCCGGCCGCAAGCCCGACGAGACGAAACGTTTGAGCTTGCAAGTGAGTGTGGGCGGATTCTACAGCGACAACGTGGCGATCAATCCGCGGAATCCCGGTACGACGCCCGATGCCAACACCAACGACCTGCTTCGGTCTTTGAATAGCCGCAAGACCACATCGCCGGGGGTCTTGGGATCTCTGGTTGCCGATTATTCCTTCTATCGCGACGGGCCATTCGAGGCCACTGTGAATTATGCGTTCTTGCAGACCGCGAATCTGGCTGACAGCTTGAATGCCTTCAATATCCAGAGTCACTTGCCGGGGATCAGCGGATTCTACCGCGGGACGGTGGCGGATCTTCCGTTTCAGATTGCCGCCCAATATACCTACAACTACATCCTTCTCAACGATGCAGGGTTCATGTCAGCCCACAGTCCGACTCTCACAGCCTCTATCGTGCCCCCCTCATTCACCTTGCCGCTGGTCGGCTCCGTCGGCAACCTCACGAGTGTGATCACCCGGTGGCAGAAGAAGGAGTTCTATCGTGAGCCGGTGGCCCTCGACACCCGGTTCTCGAGCGAGCAACGCGACGCCTTCAACACGATGTTCGGCTTCGTCCATGCCTTCCGCTTCGCGCAGGATAAACAGATCCTGCGCATCGGTTATCAATACGACGACGAGCGCGCCACCGGCGGCGCCTTTTCCTACAAGGGCCATCGCGGCCAGGCGGGGCTGCAATCCGCCCTGCCCGTCGCCGACATGATCTTTCGCTACGACTACGACATCCATTTCCGCGACTACACAAACACGCAGTCACTCTTCAAAGATTTCAGCGGACAACTGAGCAAGCGTGTCGATACGCAACAGACCCACAGCGCGCAGCTGGTCTACCCCTTCAACGACCACTGGTCGGTGACTGCGCAGTACCAGCGCGTTTTCAACAAGAGCAATGTACCGCTCTATGACTATGTGCAGAATGTCTATACTGGTCTGGTGACCTGGACCTATTAAACGACAGGGGACTCGGCCGCAGCTCGCAGAACGCGAGGGGAGACAGATGCTGAACCGCGCGCAATGGGGACGGGCGAACCACTTCCTTCGCTCGACTTTCCTTGAATCCTCTCCTCATGGCTTTGCTCCGCTTCATGGGCTTCGGCCTGCAGGGACAGGGAGACTCCACCTCACCCTGTCCCTGCTCATTTTGCTCTTCACCGCCTGTTCGACCACACAGACTCCGCCACTCACGTCCTCCTCGCCGGACCATCCAGCCCATTCCCAGTTACTACAAGAGGCCACCGCGGCCTATGAACGCGCCCGATCCCTCTTCGAGCAGGGCCGCTATGCCGACGCCTTAGTGCCGGCCCAGCAAGCGGTGGCACTTCGTGAGCGGGTGCTCGGCCCGACCCATGGCGATGTCGCCACGGCACTAACCACGCTGGGATTGATTCATGGGACGCTTATCCAACTCACTCAGGCGACACCCCTGCTTGAGCGAGCCCTGAAAATACGCCGATCGGCCCTGGGTCCCATCGATCCGAACGTGGGAGAGAGCCTCACCAATCTTGCCACCGTGATGTATGCGGCCGGCGACTTCACCCATGCCATTCAGACCCTTGAACAGGGCCTCGCCATTCGTGAACGCGCACTCGGCCCCTCCCATCCCGATGTTGGCGTCACGCTGAGCCATTTGGCCATTGCGCTCCGGGGGATGAGCCGGTTGGATCAGGCGCGCACGTCTGCCGAACGGGCGATCACCATTCTACGGGCCGCGAATCCGCCTCGCCCAAGGGATTTGGCCATGGCTGTGAACGTGACCGGCAATATCCTTGGCCGCCAAGGGAACTTTGAAGCCGCCCGCTCGTTGCTTGAGGAATCGTTACACTTATTCGAACAGGCCTCGGGCTCCCAACACCCCCATGTCGCGGGAGCCCTCCTTCAACTCGGCATGCTTGAAGGGAAGCAAGGCAATTTTTCCGGAGCCATTCCTCTTCTGGAACAAGCCCTCGTCATCAATGAGCGCAGCTATGGTCCCAATAATCCCGAGGTGGCCGGCACGCTCTATGAAATTGGTCTCGCAGAGTTTGCACTGGGCAAAAACACGGACGCGCAGCGACGATTTGAACGAGGCCTTGCGATTCAGAAAGCCACCGTTGACCCTGGACATCCCTTTGTCGCGCTGACCCTCATCGAGCTCGCTGAAGTAAAACGCCGGCAGAGCGATCCCAACGCCGCGCGCGGCTTGCTGCAACAAGCCCTGCAAATCCAGGAACAATCGCTGGGCCGCGAGCATACGTCCGTCGCGCAGACCTTGACCAGCCTCGGATATCTGGAAGCGCAGAGCACTCATTTCTCCTCTGCCGAATCGTATTTCGACCGAGCGGTGAAAATTCGCGAGAAGAGCTTAGGCCCCGTCCACCGTGATGTCGCAGCCAGTCTCCTGGACCTCGCCCGCGCCAAGCACGCGGGTGGCCAGTTAATTGCGGCTCGCCCCTTATACGAACGCGCCCGATCGATTCTTCAATCTCAGCAAGGGCTCAACCCGGGACTCGACGACGAGGCCTTGAGCCGGATTTGGAAAAAAGACTTGAAGGGGCTCCAGGACTACGCCCTTCTACTGTCTGCCATCGCGGGCAATCCCAAACCGAGCGCTGAGCAACAATCGGCCGTGGCCGATGGATTTACCGTCACCCAGCAGGCCCGCGGGTGGCTGATGCAAGCGGCCGTGGCCAAAGCGCTTGCGCAACGCACGGTGGGAAATCTCGAAGACGTACGGCTCGCAAAACAGGTCGAAGAGCTCCGGCGCAAACGCCAGGAACTCTGGACGCGCCTGAATGAACTCTATGGGTTGTCCGACGCTCAACGGTCTGCTCAGGAGCTAGCCACGGTGAAGCAGCTCCTCAGCGAGGATCAACAACAACTCGACCTGGCCGGCGCCCAGTTACAGCTCGCCGCTCCACGCTATGCCGAACTCGCGCAACCGGAAGCCCTCGACCTCGCGCGTGTCCAACGCCTGTTGCGTCCCGATGAAGCCCTGGTCAGCTTCTACACGCTTGGCGATCGGGTCCAGATCTGGCTCGTGCGCCCAGGGCAGCCGGCACTCTATCGTGAAGCTCCTGTAACCCGAGAATGGCTCACCGGCCGGGTCCGGCAGATTCGTGCCAGTCTGCTCCCCAGAGTGCGGCCGGGAAGCGACCAGTCGGTGCCCGTGCCCTTCGATGTCGACAGCGCCGCAGAACTCTACCGCTTGCTCTTTGCTCCAGTGGCCTCACAACTCCAGGGGATCGAGAACCTAATTGTCGTGCCCGACGAAGTGCTGCTCCCCCTTCCTCTAGCAGCCCTCCTGACTCAGCGAAGCGGCGAGCCCTTCACCCGTCTCGCTCAACTCTATCGCCTCAAGCAGACGCCCTCTGCAGAGGATTTGGCCTCCTATGCCGCACTGCCGTGGCTGGCAAAGGCCTATCCCTTGACCATCTTGCCATCGGCTTCAGCCCTTACACTCATCCGCCAATCGGTTGCGCGTCCCCAGGGCCAAGGGGAAGCCTTTCTCGGATTCGGCGATCCGGTCCTCCATGGTCAGGGAAGTCAACGCGGAGGCACCATGGTCGCAAGCCGCGGAATGCGCGTGGCGGTAGAGTCGTTGCAGGCCTTAGATCAACTCCCGGGAACCCGTGAAGAGTTGCTGACGATCGCGTCTGTCCTGCGTGTCAAACCCGAGACGAATGTGTTTCTCGGCCAGCAGGCGACAGAGCCGGAAGTGCGGCGGCTCAACGACAGTGGTCGGCTCGGTCAGGCCAAAGTCATCGCCTTTGCAACCCATGGCTTGCTGGCCGGCGAGGTTCAGGGCGTGACACAACCGGCGCTTGTGCTGACGCCTCCTTCTGTACCGACCGACGATAATGATGGGCTGCTGTCCATGGAAGATGTGCTTCACCTGAAGCTCCCCAATACAGACTGGGTGATTCTTTCGGCCTGCAATACGGCGGGAGATAACGGAAGCGGGGAAAGCCTCTCCGGATTGGCGAGAGCCTTCTTTTTTGCAGGGGCCAAGGCCTTGCTCGTATCACAATGGAGCGTAGACGATGAGGCGACCAAATTTCTGATGTCCGCCATTTTCACAGCCTACGGAGGTCGGCGATCCTTTCCCGCCAAAGCGTTGCAGGAAGGTATGCTGGCCTTGCTCAATGAGGCTGGGAAAGATCCGGAGAAACAGTATTTTGCGCACCCCTATGCCTGGGCGGCGTTCTTCCTGGTCGGAGACGGAACCCATCAGACTGCTTTGTAGGGGACTGAATAAAAGAGGACGTTGCAGGGAATTCGGGCACCCAACAAACGGACTATGATTGGGCACTCCGGCGACGCAGCACGGCCGCCGCGCGCTGCTCAATCCCAGCAAAGACCGCCTTGCGCAGGGCGTGAGGAATCTCCTGCGATCGTCTGATGCCCAGCTTCGTCGTCACCCGACGCGAGAAGACCACCATCCGCTTGCTTGATCTCGTTTCGACCTGGCCCATCGTCCACCACGCCTCATCCGGGGTTAACCCCAACAACTGACTCAATGCCTTGCAGACTTCTTCACTCACAAAGATCCAGCCCTCATGTAAGCTTCTGCCATGCCTTACGCGTATGGCTCCACACCGAGCAACTCTCATACCTGTGAGTCGCGCCGTGTATGACCACTGACATAGTTCGGATTTATCATCCACGCATTACCGCTGCACGAGAAAGGATTCCGCGCAGGGCAGTTGGCTGATTTGCGCCAAGAGGCGATCGCCTGCGTAATAGGCGATCGCATGTGGATTATAAATGGTGAATCGGAAGTGATACAGGCCGTCATACTTTTGATTCATTAAGAGAAGTATCAGAGCTAGATGGCCCTATGTGCTCCACAGGCTAATAGCAGTATATTCGGCCCATTCATTCGCTGAGTGTGCGCTATTCATCGCGTCATAGACCTGACGATCATTATTTTTCGGCATCCTACTGAATCGATGCGCATTTTCTTCCGACGGGTAGCATCCTCTCGATCTCCTTGCGTGCCCTGTTGCCATAGGCCCCTTCCGGCTGCGAACCACTCGAATAGCCCCCTCGCCTTCCGATGGGGATTCATCGCCGGCATCCTTGTCGCACTCTGGCCCATTACTTGCGCCGCACAAGACGCAGCACCATCACCACCTCGTGTGTCCTTGCAGACCGAGCAGCAACTCAAGGAAGAACTCGTGTTCCTGCGTGAAGAAACCGTCGTCACCGCGAACTGGCGGGAGCAACCGATCTCGGAAGCGCCTTCGAACGTCTACGTGATCTCGGCGGAAGACATCAGGCAGTCAGGCGCGACGGACCTCCCCACACTGCTCCGGCGCGTCCCCGGATTGTCGGTGATCGAAATGTCCGGCGGAGACTTCAACGTGAGCGCACGCGGGGACAACCAACAGCGGGCCAATCGCATGCTGCTCTTGATCGACGGCCGCTCTTCGTATGTGGATACACAGGGGCTGGTTCCGTGGAAAACCTTGCCCGTCTCGCTTTTGGAGATTAAGCAAATCGAGGTGCTCAAAGGGCCTGCGTCCGTCATCTATGGATTCAACGCCTTCGACGGCGTGATCAACATCATCACGAAGGATCCACGGGACACTGCCGGCACCACGCTCCAAGCCGGAGCCGGCGAGTATGGCACGGTGCGGACAGCCGCGATTCACGGCGGAAAGGCCGGCGATCTCGGTTATCGCCTGTCGATCGGCCATGATCAGCAGCAACAATGGCGCGATCGGAACGCACTGGCGTTTCGTGCCGACCGCTTCAATGGGCAGATGAACTATCTGCTCAATAGCGGCGGGACAGTCCGAGTTGAGGGCGGGGTCATTGATGCCAATCGAGCCGACTTTTCCTCCGGCGATTTCCTGCGGCTCAACTCTCCCTATACGCTCAGCTATGCCAGAGTCGGCTACGAACGTGACGATTTCTTCGTACGCGCATCCTGGAGCCAAAATAATGTCAGTAGCAGCAACGAGACTGTTCCTGCGCTGGCGCCTTTTGTGGTCAGCGGCGATAAAAACGGAAACCCCTTCAACATTCCGTTTCTGACCAACAGCTACGATCTGGTCTCCCAATACACTCATGCGATCGGCAACACACATCGAGTGACCCTGGGCGCCAATTATCGCCACAACACCTTGTCGGGGACGGCGGTCTCCGGCCTCGGTCAGGAAAACCGATTCGGAGTCTATCTTCAGGATGAGTGGCGCCTGCTGCAGACCCTGACCCTGACAGCCGGCATACGGATGGATACCCATTCGGAGATTAATCCAACGTATAGCCCGCGTGTGGCCTTGATCTATGCGCCGCATCCCAACCACACCATCAGGCTCTCTGGATCGGTTGCCTACAAACCTCCGACGCTGGTCGAAACGAACGCGGATCTCCGCACAACGAACACGATCTTCGGATTTTCCACCACCAATGTGGGACAGGGATCGCACAACTTGAAGCCGGAACGGATCACGTCCTACGAAGCCGAATACCAGGGCTGGTTCTTCGACCACCGTGCGCGAGTGCGCCTCACGGTATTTGACAACCACATTGCCGACGTCATCGAAGCCGTCGGCCTGTCGCCCACATTCGGCACCTGGATGAACATTCCAGGTGTGGCCGACATTCAGGGAGCCGAGGCCGGCCTTGAATTTCTGCCCGCCTCATGGCTGAAAGGTTACGTCAACTATTCCTATCAGTCGATCAGTCAATCCATCACCGGCGCGGCCCGACGCGGCGGCCCGCGCTCTACACTCAACGGAGGATTGCGCGCCAACTGGGACAACGGATTGAACGCGGATGCCGCCGTGCATGTTGTCGGCGGAGCCAGTTATCCGATCAGGACGGAAATCTATTCCACCTTCTCGACAATCGGACTGATCCCCTCCAGCGCCATTCCCACCGAACGCGTCGACAGCTATACCCTGCTCAATCTTCGCGGAGGCTATCGTTTCTGGAACCAGAAGGCCGAGGTGGCCATCTCAGCCTATAATGCCTTGAACGACCGACATCGTGAACATCCATTGGGAGATACGATCGGCAGCCGGGTGATGGGATGGTTTACGCTGACCCTCTAATCATCACCTTCCACACGTTCCCGTGATAGGATCTGCGTCATGCCCAGATCGATCCCAACATTTCACTCTCTCGCTCGCGTGGCTCTTTTCCTATGGTTCGGCTGCGGGGTGATGGTCGCGCTGGACGTTGATGTGCATGCGGCTGAGATCGTCGTCCTGAAATCCAGCGACGTGGGATATTACACGCAGGCCGTTCAAGGGTTCAGGCAGGCGCTCCCCGCTCATGCGCACATGATCGAATACACGCTGCGCGAAGGGGCAACCGATGCCAGAGAGATTGGACAATCCATTCGCGCAGGGCATCCTGATCTGGTCCTTGCCGTCGGCTTGAACGCCGCCCTCACCGCCAAACTCGAAATTCCTGATCTCCCTGTCGTCTTCTGCCTCGTTCTGAATCCGGAATTGCACGGACTCCCGGCCGGCAATATGACCGGCGTCTTGATGAAGATTCCACACCAGCAACAACTCGAGAGTATCAAGAGCATCGCCCCCGGCGCGCGCCGAATCGGCGTGCTCTACGATGAACACCACCAAGCCGCCGCGATCTCCTCGGCTAAACTGCAGGCAAAACTCTTGGGCCTGCAGTTGATCGGAAGCGCGGTGACAAAGCGAGGGGGGGTACCGGGAGCACTCATGGCCCTCCTGCCCCAGATCGACCTGCTCTGGGTCCTCCCGGACCACACCGTGGTGACGGACGAATCCCTTCCGTTTCTCCTGGAGTCCACCTTCGACGCTAAAATCCCCTTGTTCGGATTTTCTTCCACATTCGTCCAGCGTGGAGCGCTTGGCGCCCTGGTCATCGAACCCCTCGATGCAGGGACCCAAGCCGCTCAACTGGCTGCGGCGATCCTTCGCGATCCGGCAACCGGCGGCCTGCGGATGGTTCAGCCTAATCACCCAAAACTTGTGCTCAATCTGAATACCGCCGAGTATCTCGGCCTCACGATCGCTCCGGATCTCGTGCACATGGCCTCCCGTCTCTATGGAGGGCCCGGAGCCTTCGCCTCGCAGGGAAACCAGACGAATATCGCGCCCTAAGTCAGAGAGGCACCTCGTATGCCGCTCGTATTCTTCAATCGATCTTCTCTCAAGACCAAGCTGATTACCGTCACTGCCTTGATCGTGGTGGTGAGCTGCACCACCCTAAGCTGGTTTTTCATCGATCGTGAGATTGCGTCAATGGCGGAAGCGCTGGCGCACAACGGCAAGCTGGTCGCGAACAACTTAGCCGAGACCAGCAGACACGCGGTCTTCGCAGGAGATCAAGAGCGTCTCCAGCAACTCATACAAGGGACGTTGATCAGTGAACAAGTGGCCTACGTGTTGATTCTCTCAAAAGACGGCCGGTTGCTCAGCGCCAACGGCAAAGAGATCTGGCAGCAATACGTGGCTGATCCAGCGCAAGCCGACCGGCTGATCGCGATGAGCACGAACCGGTCCACGTCATCGGCGGCTTTTGTCTCGCCGCCCTTCCAAGACCGGATCATCGAGCTCAACAACGGAGAGTTGCTCGTTTCGGACGATCTTTCGCATAGTCGAACGTGCTGGCTTCGCCTCTTAGCAGGAACGGGTCACCCCATCGTCTATCACCTGACACAGGTGATCAAGGGCCCGACCCTGTCACTTGCCAGCGACCCTTTACTCAGCCTGACGCTGACTGAATCTGCGCTGAGCCTGCCGTCCGACACCGCACTGCAGACGCCTCTGTATGGGTATGTGCTTGTCGGCATATCCAGCAGCCAAGGCCATGTCCTCCTTCGCAAAATGGCCGGGCACGTCGTCTTGATCGCCGGGATCATCATTGCCTTTTCATTCGCCGCCGGCGTCTACCTGACCAGGCACATCACCACGCCACTTACTGCGTTGACATCGCTCGCAACACAAGTCTCACAGGGAGACCTGTCGGTATCACTGGCCCCATCGTCCCACGACGAGATCGGACAACTCACGGCCACGTTCAATCAGATGACGACGGCGTTGAAAACTCGAGAGGACGACCTCAAAGAATTGAACCGGACGCTTGAATCCCGCGTGAATACGCGGACAGAAGAGTTGCAACGTGCCAACCAGGAACTCTTGAAACTGGACCGCTTAAAAACGATTCTGGTTTCCAATGCGTCGCATGAACTCCGAACCCCGCTCACGTCGATCAAGATTCATGTGAAGAACCTGCTCGATGGCGTGACAGGAGCCCTCGGAACCGACCAACTCCAGGCCTTGGGACGGGCCCACGAAAACATCGAGCGGCTTCGAACGCTGATCGATGACCTTCTGGATCTTTCTCGGCTTCAGGCCGTTGGCGTTGAACTCACATGGGATGAGGTACAGCTGGATACGCTGTTGCGAGACATCGTCGAGGGACTCCGATACTTTTCTGAACAGAAGCAGCTGGCGGTTGATATCGCCTTTTCCGGCCGGCTCAAACCCATCAGTGGAGACCGCGACAAGCTCCGGCGCGCCCTCACAAACGTCATCCACAATGCGATGAAATTCACACCCCGGGGGAAACGCATCCGCATTGACGCGCATCAACTCACAGATGAATCAGTGCTTGTCAGCGTCGAAGACTCCGGATGCGGGATCGCACAGGAAGAACTGGATAAGGTGTTTCTCCCATTTTTTCGTTCCCCTCATACCTCGACGACGACACGAGGCTCCGGCCTCGGACTCTCGATCGCGAAGGAGCTGATCGCATTACATCACGGAACGATCTGGGCGGAAAGCACGGCCGGACAAGGAAGCCGTTTCTTCATCCGGCTTCCAAGTACACCGCAAGACACATCTGCCGCTATTCATGACACCGTGTAATCACACGCCCGATGCGCTCGGTCAGGACGGCGCCACTACGCTGATGGCTTTGAGGGAATGTTTTTCTGTTTCATCAGTTTGGTCAGGTAGGTCCGCTGAAGCTTCAAGGAAGCTGCGGCTTGCGTCTGGTTCCAGCCCGTCCTGCGCAAAGCCTCGGTGATGAGCCACCGGCTATGCGCCTCCATTGAATCGTGATAAGGCATCCTCGTCCCTTCAGGAACGGGCGTCGCGCCTTGGGGCGTCACAACGCCTGGAAGCCCAAGTTCCTCGACGCGGATCACCGAACCGTCGGAGAGGATCACCGCCCGAGCCAATACATTCTCCAATTCACGAATATTCCCGGGCCAATGATAGTGACAGAGGGCTTCCATCGCCCCCGGACTGAGCTGCTTCTTTTTGACACCACCCCGTGCTCCCTCACGCTCCATGATGTGGCAGGCCAGTACGGGAGTATCTTCCTGGCGTTCCCGGAGCGGCGGAAGCGTCATGGGAAACATGCTGAGCCGATAATAGAGATCTTCCCGAAACGTGCCTTCCTTGACGGCTCGAGGCAGATCCTTGTTCGTCGCAGCAAGGAAACGAATGTCCGCACGAATTTGGTGCGTGCCGCCCACTCGGTGAAACTCCCGGTCCTGCAGCAGCCGCAAGAGCCGGCTTTGAAGTGGAAGCGGCATATCGCCGATCTCGTCAAGAAAGACGGTGCCCCCTTCCGCCGCCTCAATCTTCCCCTCCTGCATGTGCGTCGCCCCGGTGAATGAACCCCGCTCATGCCCGAACAACTCATTTTCCAGTAACTGCTCCGGCAACGCCGCGCAATTGACGACCATGAACGGCTTATTCTTTCTCGAACTCCACCGATGAATGGAGCGGGCAAGGAGTTCTTTCCCTGTACCCGTTTCCCCCTGAAGCAGAATGGTGATGTCCGACACCGCCGCTCGCTTGGCCGCGGTCACGACATCTTTCATCGTGGCACTCTCAGCCACAATCGTGGAATAGCGCGCATCCAGATCCGAGCGTAGGTGCGTCACTTCCCGTTTGAGGGATTCCCGTTCCAGGACTTTCTGAATCACTATTCCCAAATGGTCGGGATCGAACGGCTTGGTAAGAAAGTCGCAGGCCCCCAGCTTCATGGCCTCGACAACCCGATTGACCGTGCCATAGGCCGTCAGAATGATGACGGGAGGGATGGGGTGGCCGGTCTTTTCAGAAGTCGCATGGGCCTGTTGAGCGATGGTCTTTCCGCGACCATTGAGGCGCTCCAAGACCTCGATCCCGGACAGGATCGGCAATTCAAGATCAAGCAACACGAGGGAAGGCGATTCTTGCTGAATCGCAGCGAGGGCTTCCGCTCCGTCTTTTGCAGTGATGGTGTGATGCCCCATCCATTCAAGCCGCTGTTTGAGGCCTGAGAGGATGTCGGGATCATCATCGACGATGAGAATTTGAGCGGCCATAGTCCTCAGCCGAAACTAGCTGCCAACTCTGAGGGCTTGAAGACGCCGCGTTCGGTGATGATGCCGGTGATCAACTCAGCCGGCGTCACATCGAAGGCCGGATTGTAGACGGCCACGCCGGCCGGTGCGACCGGGTGGCTTCCGTGAATGGTGGTGACTTCTAAGGAATTGCGCTGCTCGATGGGAATGTCCGCGCCGGTCTTGGTCTTCAGATCGATCGTCGAATACGGCGCCGCGACATAGAACGGAATACCGTGAGCCTTGGCAAGCACCGCCACTGAATAGGTACCGATCTTGTTCGCCACATCGCCGTTCGCCGCGATGCGATCAGCGCCGACGACGCACAGCTGGATTTTCCCCTGACGCATGAGGGACCCGGCCATATTGTCGGTAATGAGCGTCACCGGAATCTTGTCCTGCATCAGCTCCCAGGCCGTGAGCCGGGCGCCTTGTAAGACCGGGCGCGTTTCATCCGCAATGACCTGAATCTTCTTGCCCTGCTCCCACGCTGCGCGAATCACACCGAGTGCCGTGCCATATCCTGCCGTCGCCAGCGCTCCGGCGTTGCAGTGAGTCAGGACCGTCTGCCCGTTCGCGATCAGCTCCGCGCCGTGCTTTCCCATCGCTTTGCACAAGGCAATATCTTCATCCAGAATCGCTTGGGCCTCGGCCAGTAGTGCGGCTTTCACGGCTGGCACCGATTGCGCGCTCAAGGAAGCGAGTGTCTTTTTCATGCGATCGATCGCCCAGAACAGATTGACGGCCGTCGGCCTGGTGGCGGCCAGATGATCGCAGATCGGCAAGAGCGCCTGGGCAAACGCGGGGAACTCCGTCGCTGAGACCGCCTGCGCACCCAGCGCCACGCCCAACGCAGCCGTCACCCCGATCGCAGGAGCCCCGCGGACTTTCAATTCACGGATGGCATCGGCCACCGCCCGATAGTCCCGGCAGTCGAGAAACTCGACATGTTCGGGCAACCGGCTCTGATCAAGCAGGCGCACGGCACCATTTTTCCATTCAACAGTGGGAACCATGGAGGGATCTTCTAGCGGGAACGGAGCAAGAGTGCAAGCCCTAGCGGCGGCGACCGCTCAATTCAAGAATGGTTACCATGCCAACAATAAGCCCGGCTTGCAGCAGCAGCAGCACGGCCTCTTGAAGGCCGGCATGGCGGAGCGCCATGGCGGAAAGGCCCAGACAAATCGTGAGCAGGAAAATCATGGCGACGCTGGCCTGCCGGGATCCCAACGCGCGTTCCAACCGGTGGTGCAGATGGTCTTTCCCCACATAGTCCAGCCACTCCTTCACGGAATGCACTTTTCCGGTGATCACGCGCTCCACGGTAATGTGGATCATGTCGTAGATCAGCACGCCAAAAATCAGCAACGGATTGCTGAACGACACGATGGGACTATGGTTGGCCCAGTTGCCTTTGACCGCGAGACAAGCCAGCGTGAAGCCAAGAAACGTCGAGCCTCCGTCGCCAAGAAAAATCTTGGCCGGCTGAGTCCCCCGGAAATTGTACGGGAAGAATCCGGCACAGGCGCCGATGACGGCCATCGCCAACCACCCTACGCCGGGCTGGTCGGTTTCAAAAGCGACCAGCCCCATGAAGCCAGCCATAAGAATAGCCAGACCGGCGGCTAGACCGTCCATACCGTCAAAGAAATTAAAGGCATTCGTGATCCCGACGATCCAAAGCAAGGTCAACAGAATATTGGCCGCATCCCCGGCTCCGCCTGCAGGAAAGAGCGTGAGAACTTTTTCCGAGGCGATCACGATCCCGGCCGCCACGAGCTGCGCGACGAGCTTCGATGAGGCGGGCAATTCCCGGATATCGTCGATCACTCCGACGAGCAACAGCAACGAACCCGCCAACACAATCGCCGTCATCCAGTCCGGCAGGATCGAATTCATCAGCACGGACCCGACAAAGCCCGCATACACCGCCACACCACCGAGCCGGGGCGTCGGCTGCACATGAATTTTACGCTCCGTCGGGATGTCGACAAGATTCCAGTGGTGACTGATCTCGACCATCACCGGCGTGAGGGCGCAACTCCCGAGAAACGCAAACAAGAGCACGTACAACCAGCGCAGCCCCTCCAGCTGAAACAGATCGCGCACCGCCGGCACCGCCAGGGCCACCGCCCCGAACAACGCCGCCGCCATCGCGGGCGTCAGCCATCGCCAGGAACGAGGGCTCACCGTCAGCGGCAGATCGTTCTCGATTACTCGCGTCGCCATTCATCCCTCATCACTATGCATACCTGTGCCACTTCTTCGTCCGCCAACGCGGGATAGAGTGGAATTGAGAGCGCTTCGTCTTCCGCCGCCGCGCTGCCAGGAAATCCTTTGAGATCGAGATAGCGATGCAGCGACTGAAACACCGGTTTCCGGCATTGCACGCCCTGCCGCTCCAAGCGCTCCAGACATTCGCTCAGTTCATCCGAACCTGATCCCCTCTTGGAAATCCGTACAACGAATCGATAATAAATATGAGATCGACCGGCAGGCACAGCAGGCAGGATTGCGGAAGTCCCGGCCAGCGCCTCACGATATTCCCGGGCCAGACGCACACGCCGCTCCAAAAATCCAGGGAGCCGGTCTAATTGCGCCAGGCCAACGGCGGCCTGCAAGTCCGTCATCTTGAGATTGGTCGCCAGCGGATTCAGCGAAGGAGCACCATCGTACTCCCGCAGCGCGCGGGCTCGCTCAAGCAGGACAGGATCGTTCGAGAGCACCATCCCCCCTTCGCCGGCGCACAAGAGCTTGTTTGCATAGAACGAGCAGACAGTGAGCGTACCCACTGACCCGACGGCCCGTCCTTGCTCCATAGCTCCCAAGGTCTGTGCGCAATCCTCGATGAGCGGCACCCCCAATTGCGCAAGCCTCGTCAGGTCGGCAGACAACCCGAAGAGATGCGGCACAATGATCGCGCGAGTCCTGGACGTAATCGCCGCACGGGTCAGATCGGCATCGATCTGAAATGTCTCCGGTTCGATATCTACCAGGCGCGCCTGCGCCCCGACGCGCTGAACTGCCTGCCAGGGCGCCGCACAGACATAACTGGGCAGAATCACCTCATCACCGGGCCCGATCCCCAGGACTCGGAGTGCGACCTCCAGAGCCATCGTTCCCGAATTGACCGCGACGCCTCCGGCCAGCCCCAGATAAGCAGCCATCCCCCGTTCAAACCGCTCGACGACCGCGCCTTGAGCGAGATGACCGGACCGCAGCACCTCAGTGACTGCGCGGATCTCCCCCCGGTCGATCGACGGACGGGAGTGAGGAATCATGGTCGTCGTGATCGTCATGCTCCGATATTAATAAACAATCGCAACGGAAGAAACCCTTCTGCGTTTTTCACCCGCCCCTGAATACCGCGAAAATGCGCCGACGACCGGATGACATCCACGATACTCAGCGCTTCAATGTTCGTCTTCCTGACCTGCGACGCGTGAGCCTCGATGGCGGCAATCTTTTCGTCGAGTACCTGATCGATGTCGACAAAGACCGTCGGCGCAAAGTTTTGGGTCGTCGGACCTTCGTAGAACAAGACGTTTTTCGTGTACCGCGTCGCCGAAATCGCCGCCATGGCGAGATGACGGTGATCCTGGTGCGTGTCGTCGTGATAATGCACGAAGATAAAATGCGGATCGACTTCCTTGACGACCGCCTCGATAGACTGGATCAGCTCACGCCCCATCGGCACCGCAGTATCTTGGTACCCGCCCCAGTAAATCCGTTCGGCACGCAGCCGCTTGGCCGCCTGTTCCTGCTCGAACTTCCGAAGTTCGCCGGCGCCGCCCTGTTCTCCCTCGGTCATCACCATCAAGAACACCCGATGACCGTTTTGCGCATACTTGACCAAAGCCCCGCCGCACCCGGCTTCGATGTCGTCCGGATGGGCCCCGATCGCGAGAATCCGCATCGCCTCTGTGCCGTCGAATGTCATACCTGCCTCCTCGTCATCATCGCGATAACATCGTCGCCCGGTCATGTCGCACACGATGACTGCGCAACTGATTCAATGCATCAGGGCCAGCACACAACAACAAATCGATCGCCGATAAATTCGGTTCAAACGGCTCATAGACCTGTCGATACGCCGGATGGTGAAACTCCTGGATCTCCAATTCCACACCGGATACTTCAAACCTTGGCTGATCCATATAGCCTTCCGCTCCGGGCCCCGCGAGGTACCGCGTCGCACCGACGGCCCGGCAGAGATCAATCAGGCGATCCGTCGGCTCTTCGCGCGCAACCATCCCGGATGCACAGCGTAACGGCGTCGTAATGCCATAGGACTGGAGCAGCCATCGAATCACCGCCAGATTCAGATCGGACAGCTTCGTCCAGGGCTGCGCGTAGACTGTTCGCAACTCCGGCAGGTACCGGTCGCGGAACGGCGCCCGCGCATAGTGCATCTCCAGCGCCCGCAGATGCTGGTCTCGCCAGGCCGTCGTCGGATTGATCCTCACATCCTGCACATGCTGGCCGAAACGATGCAGCACCGGCACCGTCAGCCATTGCCACCCGTCCGCCGTTCTGATGCGGTTCCGGTTCTGCCATTCGTTCTTCTTGAACTGGACCGTGTCCAGCACGATAAACAGATCGGTGCGATCGATCTTGTCGAGATAGCCCAGCCACGGCAGAAACTGCGGTTGATGAATTGTGACACGCATGGGCTATCCGCGTTCCTTCGTCTGAACGTCCACGTACACAGGATTGGTCAATAGCTCGCCGCTCTGCCCGACAACTTCCAGACGGTAATACGCGCCGCCGTCCGGCACTGGCTGCGTATCCGCCACGTGATAGGCCACAGGGGTCTCGGCCGTCGTGACGCCGATGATCTCTCCTGAACGGATCACACGCACAGTGACCGGATGGGGCTTGCCGTCACGCGCAGAAAGCCGCACAGCGGCGACCGCGTGCGAGCCGGACGGCAGAGCCACGCGCTCTCCGATGCCGACGGTCGCCTGATCGCAGTCACAACCAAGACTGAACTCGTCCAACGTCAACATCACCCGATGATCCCCTTCGGCAACCGCATAGGCATGGCCGGACCTGATCGCCTCCAACACACCACCAACCGATCGTTCCTTAGCAAAGACCGTCGTCACCACACGGTCGAGATCCTTCCCCTTATCGGCCAACCCATGAAAGGCGATCTCCCCGATCATCGTCGGCACAGCAGACTGCGCCGTACCCCGGTGCGCCTGAATCACCTGATCCCAAAGCCCGCCTGCAGCCGTCACCATCCTCGTATCCTGATAGAGGCCGCCGAACCCGGCATACCCGCTGGTCAAAGCCAGCGCTTCCGGATGGGCATCGGTCCTCACCGTCACCGTTCCCAAAGGGCCGAAGGCATGCGATTGCAGATCGCGCGCCTCCGTCATCGACCACAGCACGACCGCACCGCGTTGATTCGCGGCATCCAATACTGCTTGATAGGGCCGATAGCCCTGTGGTTCGTATGAACTGAACGGAGGCGTTCCGAGCGGCCAGGCATTCACCAGCGTGGCCACAGCCAATACCAGGCAGCATGCGGCGACCGTCCGACGCGCCGCACCGATCGGCTCGCGCCAGCCTTCCACCAGTTGACGGCGAGGCTTCCATAAGAACAGCGCGGGAACGACCAGGAGCAGGGGCGCAATATTCGCGAGACTGGCTCCATCCACCGTAAAAGACGCCGGATTCCCGCGTGCCGGAAGCGCGCGATAGCCCTCAGCCGTCGTCAGTCCCAACACCAGAAGATTGCGTTGCGCGTCATGCATCGTCAGATCACCGCGCCAGAGCGAGCCGGTCCAATAGTAATAGGGCGCGACCTCGACTCCCGGCACGATCACCAGCTGAGGGTGGCGCGCTTGCACCGTCTTGATCTCATCGAGATAGCGCTCGATCCCATAGGACAGGACCGACGGAAAGCTGACGGCTTTCTTTAGCAGTCCGGGAAGAGGCTGGAGCCCGTACTCATACTCCAAAGAAAAATTGTCGGAAAGCACGATCGCATCCAGGCCCTGCTGCTCCGCCCTGGCCGCCAACGCCTCCAGACTTACAGTGCCGGTACTGGCCGTGCTATGAACATGGATGGCGACACGAAGCGGCACGCGCTGTTCCGTAGCCGACACCGTCGAAGACCAGACCATCCCTGACAGCGCAAGGCTGATCCAGGCTGCGGTAACCACCGGCTTTCGCCATATGAGATTACGCATGAGCCTGCGAAGCTCCCCGATAGACCGATTCAACAGCATCGACCATGGCCTTCACTCCGAACTCCTGCCCAATCGTGCGCGAGGCGTTCCGGCCGAGTCTGTTGGCCCACTGAGGATCGGCCAGGATGCGACGCAGCGCGTCGCTCAGCGCCCGACTATCCCCCGCCGCCACCAGCAACCCGTTCTCCTCATGGCGCACAATCGCAGGAATCCCGCCGACCCGGCTGGCCACGACCGGCAGGCCCGCCGCCATCGCTTCGATCAATGCCCGCCCCATCCCCTCGTTGAGTGAAGGAAATGCAAAGCAGTCCATCCCGGCCAGACACCGCTCAATATCGTCTCGATGCCCGACTAAATGGATTCGATCGCGGAGGCCCAACGAATCAGCTTGAGCGAGCAAGGCGGCCTGTTGCCCGCCGCTCCCCACAATCACCGCATGGAGTCCGGGAAACTCGTCTTTGAGATAGCTCAAGGCCTCAACCAACACCCGATGGCCTTTGATATCCGTCAACCAACCGATCGATCCGACAATGGTCGCATCGGCAGGACAGTCGAACCCCGGGGGAATCTGCCTGCCCGCAACTCGCGCGCGGCGAAACTGCTCGACATCGATACCGCTGGGAATCACGACAAACCGGTCGGCACAGCCGACCGCTCGCTCAAGATGGTCGTCCCGTTCCGCGCTCGTCAACGCCACAAGGGTGCTCGTCACGCGACACAGGATGCGTTCGATCTGTACAAAGATCCGGGATTTCCAGGGACCGAAGTGTCCGTAAAACACATGCCCGTGCGGCGTATGCACAATCACCGGAACCTGCGCGAACCAGGCAGCCATTCGACCTACTACGCCGGCTTTCGAGGTGTGTGTATGCACGATCGCCGGACGTTTCTTTCCCAGGATGCCGATCAATGTCCATAACGCACAAAGATCCTTCCAGAGGCTGATCGGTCGAACGAGCGAAGGCACAATGACGAAGGAGATCCGCTCCTTCTCCAAACGACGACACTGTTCCTCTGTCGCAGCCATGCCGCCTTGCGCGTCCCACGATCCGGGATGGCCGGCAATCACCACCGGCTCATACTGCGTCCGGTCATGCCCCAATACTGTGAGCATGGTGTTTTGCGCCGACCCTCCGTGATCGAGCCGCGTAATAATGTGAATCACCGTACGTGCTGCCATGAAGACCCCTAGGCCGCCTTTCGTTCCGACATCGGCTTTGCTGAGAGCCGGATCAGATCCGCGCAATGCTGCACCCAGTTGTACCGGCGCTCCACCAGACTGCGCCCTTTCCTCGACAGCCGCTCCCGCTCCACCGGCTCCTCAATGCGACTGAGGACCCGCCCGAGCGCATCGGCAAATGAACGACTATCCGTCCCGCTTGAAATCAGAATAGGATCGATCTGGCCCAACACTTCGGGAATCGCGCCGACCGGCGTGCCCACGACCGGCGTGCCGCAAGCCAGCGCCTCCACCGTCACAAGCCCGAACCCTTCGAGTTGAGCGGTCGGCATCAGGACCAGATCGGCAGCCTGGTAATACGCCACGAGTTGTTCCTCCGGAATAAACCCGACCAGCCGAACAATCTGTTCCAATTGTCGCTGCGCGATCCCCGCTTCCAGCCGGGCCCTGAGCGGTCCTTCGCCGCCGATCACCAACAGGCATCGCTGACCGGCTTGGCCGAGCGCGGAGAAAGCATCCAACAACGTCTCCAACCCCATTCGTGGAACCAGATTGCGAACGGTAAAGAGAATAGTCCGATCCTCCGGTAATCCCAACATTCGGCGCAACTCTCGTCGGTCGGCAGCCGGACGAAACAGACTCACATCCGCGGCACCCGGCACCAGCACAATCCGCTCAGGTGCAATGCCATGCGTCGCCATCACCCGCTGCCGCATAAATTCACTCAAGACGACAATCCGGTGACAGCGACCCATCACGAGCCACTCAATGCCGCGGCGCGCCCAGGCATTCACATGCCGGCGCAGCCTCGATAACAACGAGGTGGCTGCTGCGGTGCGCGTGAGGTACTCCTCATGCGCGAGGGAGTGACAGACATACAGCCACTCGGCCGCCGCGTTGCGCCTCAGATAGAGAGGGCCAAGACCCGTGAGGGCTTGATGAATAATCGCCATGTCATAGGAGGACGTCCTGACCAACCGATCGAGCACAGACAGGGCTCCCCACACCGTCGATCGCACAAAGCTCCACTCATTGCTCTTTGATACGGGAAACCGCCACTCCTTCGCTCCTCCGATCGCGACCTCTGAAGCCGCATCCTCGCCCGTCGCCCGCGTGAGGAGATCCACCTGATGTCCCGCCGCGACAAGGCCAACGGCCTGCTGCCGTAAGACCCGCTCTGCGCCGCCGATGACCCGTTCGGCTGAGACTTCCGCTAAGAGCAGAACCTTCACAATGCCTCCACAGCCACAGCCGGTTCAGAAGCAGGCTGAGCGGCTTGCTCATGCCACAGCTCCAACACCATCAAGGCATAGAGTTGGTCCGCGCAATTTCTTCGTCCGCTCTGATGTTCCTCCATCAGCCACCGCACATACTCAGGCGTCACATAGCCGCGGCGGCGAATGGCCGCGTCCGACAACAGATCCTGCGCCATCTCACGAAGGTCTTCGCGCAACCAGTGGGCCAGCGGAATCATGAACCCCTGCTTGGGACCGCCAAGAATCGCCTCAGGCACAAGCCCGCGCAATGCGGATCGCATGAACCCTTTCAGCTGCCAGCCCGACAGTCGCAGCGATGGAGAAAGTCGCAGCGCGCAGGCCAGGAGAAGGTGGTCGCAAAACGGGACACGGAGTTCAAGCGAATGCGCCATGCTCATCCGGTCACCCATACGCAGGAGGTCATCGGGAAGATAGGTCTGCAGATCGAGGCCCATCGCGCGATCCATCGGATTGTTCGACGGCCATTGATCAAACAGTGCCGAAGGTCGGCTTGGTGAATACCCGTGGAGCAACGCGTCCCTCATCTCCCTGCTCCAGATGCTGGTCTCCCATTCGGCCGGAATGAACGTCGTCCACCGGCGATATTGCTCGGCAAGCGAGCGATGGCCATGCTCCACAAATCGCTTCAACCGCCCCATGTGGTCACGACCGGTACCGCTCTCACGACAAGCCCATGCGCCAGAGGCGGCCAGCCACGAACGCATCGCGCGAGGAAGCGTCTGATAGTAAGATGCGAGGCGGATACCGAGATACCGGGGATAGCCGCCAAAGAGTTCATCGCCGCCGATGCCGGATAAGGCCACAGTGACGGACCGGCGCGCCACTTCAGACACAAGAAAGGTCGGAATCGCCGATGAGTCCGCGAACGGCTCCCCCATTCCCTCAACCACCCGCGGGAGGAGCGCGCGGATATCAGGCTGCAAGATGGCTTCGGTGTGATCGGTTCCAAAATGTGCCGCAAGAAGCCGGGCGCTGGCCAGCTCATTGAAGGACTGGTCCTCGGGATGCCCATAGCCGATCGTAAAGGTCTTGACCGGCCCCCGTTCCTGCATCATGGCCAGCACGGCCGCCGAATCCACACCCCCGGACAGAAACAATCCCACCGGTACATCGCTCACCAGATGTGCGTGAACCGTGTCGCGGAAGATCTCGACAAACTGTTCCTTCGCCTCTTCGACCGTCGTCCACTGAGACGATGATATGGATTGTTCAGGTCGATAGTAGCGGAAGACCTCGACACGCCCCTGCCCGACTCGTAATGCTTCGCCGGGTCTGAGTTGATACACGCCTTCGTAGATCGTGTCGGGTCCGGGAACGTACAGCGAGGTCAGATAGTCGGCGATGGCTTGCGGACGGATACGCGCATCGGGCAACGCTTCCAACAGGGATGGCAACTCGGACGAAAACAGCACGTCGGTGCCGGTCGATCCCGCTCCGGGACGAGTTGCATAGTAGAGCGGCTTGATCCCCAAGCGATCCCGGACCAACAGTGCCTCCTGCCGCTCCCGATCCCAAATCGCGAACGCAAACATCCCTCTGAGGCGCGAAAGACCGTCGATCCCCTCCTGCTCATAGAGATGCACCAGCACTTCGGTGTCGCAGCGAGAGGTAAACCGGTGACCGCGTTCGATGAGGTCCTGACGCAAGGCTCGATAGTTATAGATTTCTCCGTTCAGCACCGCCCGGACCGAACCATTTTCGTTCTGCACCGGTTGCCGGCCCCCGGCAGGATCGATCACGCGCAAGCGACGAGCCCCAAGCGTGACCCCGCTCTCCCGATGGAGCCCCTGTTCGTCCGGCCCCCGATGGACCAGCCGCCGGAGCATCCGGGAGACCAGCGTCTCTTCACTCGAACCGATGATGCCGCAGATCCCACACATCTGGTTACTTGTCTTTCCCTTCGGTCATCGTCCGCTCGCGTCGTTCCAATTCTTCCCGCTCCCGTTCATGCCGGGGCGAGATAGCTTGCGGCGGAACATCAACCGGTTCATACCGCGTATGTTTGGCCGACCCGACGGACGTCAACAGCGAGCGAACGCCGAGCGCAGCCACTGCACCCAGCAGACACACGATCAACACGCTGCCCCAAAACCCGATCCGCCGCTTCCATCGACGGCGGCTCTGCCAGCTGATCGCGCTCACGAGACTCCATCCTTCCGCCGGGCGATCAGCGTAACCGATGTCGCCCAGACCAGACGGCCGGCACTCAGCCAGTGCGCCACAAGTAGCCTCAGATTCCTCTCTAACTTACCGGCGCGTGAATTCACGAAACACCATCTACGCGCCGAGCGATCAGTTCAAACGACGGTGCCCAGACCAGACGGCCGGCACTTAGCCAATAGGCCAGCGCGGCTACCATCGACAACCCGCTTCCAACCAGTCTCCATTTCAGCCTGCGCCCCCAGGAATTGGCACTGGTAACTGGGCCCAGACTCGGAACAGAATTGCGCAGGGAAAGCACCTCACAACCGCTGCTCTCCATGAGTGTCCGCAGCGCGCTCGGCGAATAACTGAACAAGTGAAAGGCCTGGTCATACTGGGATCCGCACCAGCGAACAGGCGCTCTCATTCGCTGATGAAACAGTCCGTTTGAGACCCGAACTGCAATAATCCCTTGAGGTTTAATGTGTTGCGTCATGGCTCTGACGATCGCCGCCGGATCCGTCACCGTTTCCAAGACATTCACCAGTGTCACCACATCGAACTGGCCGACGGTTGATTGGCCGAGCTCTGCCGGCGAAAAGACCGTACAGCCCTTTGCTCTCGCTCGCGCGGCTGCTCCTTGAGACACTTCGACACCGGCGCAAGTCCATCCGGCCTCGCGACAGAGCAGCATGAACGCTCCGTCTCCGCAGCCGATATCGAGCAGCCGTCCCGGCGGTCTTCGCCAATCCAACACATGCGCCAGGACGCTAGCAAACACAGGCTGGCGATCAGCGGAACTTTCCGCGGCGCCATAGGACCCGTCATAACTCTCCCGATAATATTTCTCCACTTTGGTGGAAGAGGGACGAGGACTCAGAAAGACCAGCCCGCACCGCGGACAAGCCACATACCGTCGCGTCGACGTATGAAAGACCTCGGACGGACTCCCGCCTCCCCCGCAGGGGCACATCACGGTTTCCATCTCAAGCGGTATCGCGAGGCTCATGCGACCTTCCTCTTCCATGAGGGCACGTCAAATCCTTCTGTCCATAACGCCGCATCAAAGACTGCCTCTGTCTTCTCGACCATCCGGTCGACGGTGAATTGCGTCTGCACCACAGCACGCCCGGCATTTCCCAACTGCTCCGCTCGCTCGGGATGTTCCAACAGCGATTGAATCGCACCGGCCAGCCCTGCGACATCATGAGCCTTCACCAGGAGGCCGGTCTTCATGTGTTCGATCACTTCAGGCACGCCGTTCACGCTGGTCGCAATCACCGGCCTCCCCATGGCCAGCGCTTCGAGAATGACAAACGGGAATCCCTCAGAATGCGAGGGCAGCACGACCACATCCGCCGCCGCATAGAAATCCATCACATCGTCTCGGGATCCGACAAACCGGCACATGGACGTCACGCCCCGGGCAGCGGCCAGTTCCTCCAGCGGCTGCCTCAATTCACCGTCCCCCACGCACACACATTGCAGTTGCGGCCATTGATCTCGGAGCAGAGCCAGCGCTTCGATCAAGTCACAATGTCCTTTGGGTTGGGTCAGCCGGGCCACCGTGACCAGCAGGGGACCATCGGTGAGGCCGAACTCACGCCGCACCCTGGTTCGATCGACCGGTTTCTGAAACGACAGTCGATCGACCCCATTGTGGACCGTCTCCGCCAGACCGGCAGCTGCCGGATCGTCCTGGATCACATCGCGCCGGACGGCGTCAGACACACAGATAATCCGCGTGGCCCACGGCAGGGTCACCCGAAGCGCGGCGGAATAGATCCAGCGTTTCAATCGGCTTACCCCATAGTCGGCGATCGAATTGTGCACCGTGGAGATCACCACCGGTACCCCCGCCAACCAACCAGCCACACGTCCATAAAAATTCGCCCGGGCGCCGTGCGTTTGTAGAATCGTCACGTTCTCTTGAGAGAGCACGTGCACTAATCGCATAAGGGCAACGGGGTTCAAGAGAGGCTCCAAATGCACCACCCGCACGTCCACCCCCCGGGCCTGCATGCGACCGACGAACGAGCCCGGCTCCGGACAAATCAGAATCGGCCGGAAGCGCGAGGGATCAAGCCGCTCACACAGCAATTCCAGATAGCGTTCACCGCCGCCATAGGAAGCCGACCCGGCCAGTTCTGCGACCACGATCGTATTCATCGCTTCCGCCCCACGATCAAGAGACTCCCCCGCAAATGCGGGACGGCATAGAAGGGCCACTTCGCCCAATTGATCGCCTGCTGCTGTGATGTCTGGCGGCAATCCTGGGTATCCTCGCCCAGGAAATGGCGTGACTCGGCAATCTCAAACCCGGAACTCCTGAGCATGTCAGCCAGCTCATGCATCGCATATTCCCTGGCGTGGGGACGCCATTCATCGTTCGGATTGTCATAGCCGGGAGGAGCCAAGCGATCATTGAGCGTTCGGCCGACCAAGAGCTTCATCACGTTGCCGATACGCGTCACATTCGGCGTCGTAATCACAATGCAGCCGCCTGGCTGCAGAATGCGATGGGCTTCCGCCAGCAGATGAAAGGGCGAGGTCAGGTGCTCGATGATCTCCAGCGCGAACACCAGCCTGGCAGTCCCCTCTCCCATCGGCACGGCGGTCGGATAGCCCTTCAGTTCAAACTGTTTGGCAGCCGGGTCCAGATTCACCGTCAGAATGTCCACATCCACATCCTGCTTCATGAGTTCCACGAATTCCGGACTGGCCATGAGGCCGGCCCCCACGAGCCGGGCCGATCTCGTCGGTTCGGTCAGGCGCAACAGCCTCAACAGGCTGCCGGGATACGGACCGAAATCCACGATGGCTTGCGGTCCCTGCGGCAGCCAGCGGAGCCCGCTCCGCAACGCGATGTACAACCGATCCCGACACTTCAACGCATGGTGCATCGGCGTGGTGAAACGAGGATCCTCGCTCCCGAATACCTCATAGCGGGAGGGACGAAACTCCCGCATCACACAATTGAATCCCGATCTGGTCAATTGGTAACTCATCAACTCAGGATCTCCGGCCGATCAGAAGCAACGTATCGCACAACCAGGTAAAGCCCAAGGAGGCCAAGGATTCATAGCGCTGGCGCAATCCGGTCAGGGTCACAATCTCAAATCCTTCACGAGCCACGAGCGCGTTCAGCAAGGCCGCATTGAAGGAATGGAGATGGCGCGCATCCGCAGTTACAGACGGCACGCCTCCCCGCAGCGCCTCCAAGCGAAAACGCCAGAAGGCGACATTCGGCACCGTGATCAAGACATGCCCGCCAGGCCGGAGGACTCGATGAAATTCCGCGACTGCCCGCCCCGGGTCAATCACATGCTCAATTACCTCGCTGGCGACCACCAGATCGAGACTGCCGTCCGGTTCCGGCAGACGATCGACATTGAGATCCACTGCATACCGGCGATCCAACCCTTCAGCACGTGTGAGCGCCGCAACTGACAGATCACACCCGTGCACCACGACACGAGGCCATACCAGCTTAATTTCTCTGGCCAGCCGGCCATCGCCGCAACCCACATCCAGCATGCGCTCAGGTGCAAGCGCAGCCACCCTCCGGCTGATCTGGCCGTACCGCCGGACTCCCTCGAATGCGCCGGCTGCAGCCTTCCAGCCGTTCCACTCGAGATCATACTGCTCACGTTGGCTCATGGTCTGTGGCATCGCTCGTTATCCTCGCAAACTAGCCGAACATAAATGTGAGTGATCAGTTTCGTCATGCCCCAACCAGACTCGTCGCAAGGTCGTCCACATCGTCTGAATCTGCTGCCTTCGATCGGAAGCATGCGAGCAGGCGGTCATAAGCAACTTGCGCATGACTCCCAGAGCGATCCAGCTCTTCATGAGAAACCGCCGGGGTTGCGCAAAGTGCTTTTCCACATAGCGGATACGACTGAGCTCCCATTGCTTATTAAGACCATTGCGGTTCGTGCGGCTGCTCCTTCCGAGCAGATGCACCACCTCACCCTCCGCCACATGCCGGACACGATAGCCCAGCTGCTGCACGCGACGACAGAGATCGACATCTTCGAAATACATGAAGAACCGTTCGTCCAATCCGCCCAGCCGGTCGAACAACGCTTTGCGGATCATGAGGCAGGCGCCGTTGGCCCACTCGACGTCCTGCGACTGGGTAAAGTCCGTCGGCGGCATAGTCCCGACCAGCCGCCTGACGACCGTGGGCAACGCCTCTGCATAACGCACGTGGTCGCGAATCGAAGGAAAGGGAAAACAGGACTGCAATACCCGTCCCTGTTCATCACGTTGCAGACAACTCACGGCTCCGATATCCAGATGCTGATCCAGACAGGTCACCATCATACGGAGCGTGTGCCTCTGCATCACCGTATCGCTGTTCAGCAACAAGAGATACCGTCCAGAACTGACGGCTGCAGCCTGGTTGCAAGCCTTAGCAAATCCGTCATTCTGGCCATTCGCAAGCACCGTGACGTGAGGAAATAAAGCCCGCACGGCTTCCGCACTCCCGTCGCGCGAAGCGTTATCCACTACGATCACTTCATAGTCCACATCCGCCGTCCTGTCCCGAACCGATTGCAGGCAGGCCAGAAGCAGGTCGCGAGTGTTGTAGCTGATGACGGCGATCGACAGATCCACGTATCTCCTACTCCTCTTGTTTCACGGCGCTGAGCATCAATTCATTGCCCGCCCATCGCCAGAAGGGCAACAGTCCCCGCTCCAACCGATGGAGCCCGCGCGCGAGCGGGCCGGCATCACAGGGCCGTAAGTTTCCCCGGGCATGTCCCTGGCGACGGATAAGAAGGCTCTTTTCGTAATTCACCTGCGAGAGGAACGGACGCGTCAGCATCCGCTCGACACGAAAGCCCGCCCGCTCCACGCAGGCCCGCAAAGTATCCGGCGTAAAGAGCCAGAGATGCCGGGGCGGCTCCAGCGCCATCCAGTGGTCGGCGAAGAGACGGCTCATCAGCCCAGAAAAATTCGGCGTCGTCAGAACCAATCGCCCGCCCTCTTGCAAGACCCTATGACACTGCCGCAAATGACTGATCGGATCGGGGACATGCTCGATGGCATGGACCATCGTAATCACCGCCATACTCCGGTCCGACACACCGGCCGTTTCCAAGGTCCCCACCTTCACTGGGATCCCGTAACTCTCACGCGCGATCCGCGCCGCCTGCGGAGAGAGATCGACACCCAACACCTTCCATCCCAACTCTTTCATCGCCGACAGATAACCGCCCGCCCCACATCCGATATCCAGCAACGTCCCGCCGTCGACAAAGGGTGGACACAACTCATCGCGGCCATATCGCGCCCGGTCCTGAAGCGTGGGGACATGGCCGAGCACGCGCCCGGTCACCGGAGCCCACCACTCAGGCCGCTTAAACCGGGTGTAGCCGAACACCTCGCTCAAGATCATTCCTCGCATGGCATCGCGCATCCCGGCCGCCGGCCGAACCGGGCCTTCACCCGGCGTCGTTCCCTCATGCGGTTCATAGTCATCCGGGTAGCACTTCGGAATGTCCGCCATCGTCGGCCGGGGGCTCTGCCAGACCAATCCACAGGCGGCACATCGGGCGAAACCGAACTCGCCCTCGACGGAATAGAGCCGGTCATGCAACCTCTGAAATAACGTCGCACCGGGAGTGCCGCACAATAAGCACTGCGTAATGAGTTCTGTCGTTAGTGCCGGCATACCACCGCCCCAGCCATCAGATCGGCCTGCATGTCTTTCGGATAGTGAAACGCCTCCTGCCCCGTGGCGAGACGCATGCGCTTTGCCAATTCCAATTTCCACCACTGCAGCGGGCGATAGCCCCCCAACACCTTCACCAGTCCCCCGGTGAGGACGAGCAATGAATTGAGGGTCAATATCAGCCACAAGGTTCCGGCGCTGATAAACCCTTCATGCTTGCGGCAGTAGCGAATCAGTCCGATCAAGCTGTCGGCCACGCCCTGGTCCGGCATGGCACCGACTCCACCGGCGCCGCCGTGATGCATCACTTCGGCCTCCGGCAGGAGAAACAACCGGTGTCCTGCGTCCCGCAGCCGTCGGCACAAATCCACATCGTTGTAGAAAATGGGAAAGCGCTCGTCGAAGAGTCGCTCTGATCCGATGATCGATCGCCGCAACATCAAGCAAGCGGCCGGCGGCTGTTCGATCTCCGTCACGACATCGAAGGGCTCATCGAGCATATAGAATTCGCGCACCCACCGATTACACGGGGCCACATTCCGCAGCAACGTTTCGGACCACAGGACGGATGACCACCGGGGCAAGCGTTTGTGATACCGCTGCAGAGTTCCATCCGGATTGCGCAGCACCGCCGTTACGCCGGCGCGCCGCGGATCGGCATCAAGAAACCGCACCATCTGCTTCACAGCGCCTCCCCCCAACTCCGTATCGGGGTTCAAGAGCAACGCATACCGGCCTTGCGCACGACCATAGGCTTGGTTGTTGGCTCTGGCGAAGCCGAGATTCTCCTGGTTGCGCACCAGTTCGACCTGAGGAAACTCGTCCGCCACCAACTCGGCACTCCCGTCGGTGGACCCGTTATCAACCACGAGCACTTGCGCCGCGAGGCCGTCGACACCGGCTGCAATGGAACGCAGACAGCGGTCCAAGAGGAGCCGCGTATTCCAATTCACGATGATAATCGAGACATCTATCTGGCCGTTGCGATGAACCCTGTCCATCTTCTTATGAACCCCACAACATGCGTAAGCGAAGCGACTCGCGCGACCAGAGATGCCATCCATAAACACTGACACCGGCCAGGCCGCACAATGCGCTCAGCCATTGTGCAATCCACATCGACGGCACGGCCTGGCTCAGCGCGACACCGCACCCCACCAATATCACCAGACCTCCAGCCCAGCGCAACGGTTCAAACGCCGACGTGGCTTCAACTCCCAGGATTTGCACCGTGGCTTGAAGATGCAGACCGAGCCCCACCAGAAAGGTCAATGCCAATGCCCACGCCGCTCCGACCAGTCCCCAAGCGATCGTGAAGGGAATCACCGTCGGAACATAACAGGCGCACATGACCGCCCAGATTTTTGTCTGGAGTTCCGGACGATTGGCTCCGCAGTGAAACGCCGCCATCACACTGCAGAAAGCCGCCGCAATGGCAAAAAGGCACAACACCCGCAACGGCTCGACGGCCGCCGACCAGGCAGGACCGAACACCAACGGAACCAGATAGGGAGCCAGGATAGCAACCGCCATCGCACTCGGCACCACAATCATGCCGGTCAGACTCATTTGGAGACTCAAGGCCCGTAACACTCCGGCATGGTCTTTCTGCATGAGCGCGTAGGTCGGCAGGCTGATCTGGGAAATCACACTCATGGCCCGGATGCCGATCATGGTCGGAATCGCCATCGCCAACTGATACTGACCCAGCCCCGCGACTCCCTGTAACCGGCCTACTACAAAATCTCCGCCGCTCATGACCGTAAATAAAAACCACGCCGTGACGTTCTGATACCGGCCATACCGCCAGAGGCTTTGCAAGGCCGTGTGATCCAGCGACCAGCGAATGCGGCAGGGCGCAACCCAGAATGATAGGAGCGAGCCGAAGAGAAAGGCGACCAACTGTCCCCCCAATAACGCCCAGGCACTCTGCCACCACCAGGCCAACCCTATCGTGACTGCGGACTCAACCAGGCGACGGCTGAGATCGAACGGCACCCGCCGCCGGAGATCCAGCTGTTTGAGCAGGACGAACAACGCCGGACTATGCAGCGATTGCAGAAGCACGCCCGCTGCATGGACCCGAAGAAAGAAGCCCAGCTCGGGAATTCGCAGGCTCCCGGCAATGACGTCTGCTAATCCCCAGAGACCGATGGTCAGAACAATCCCTCGAATCACGGACAACGTCCAGGCCACGCGCAGATCTTCATCCGTTAGATTCGGCTTGGCGATCACCGCCGGCTCAAGACCCAACTCAGAAAACGTCTGAATCGCGAGCAGGACGGCCGCAGAAGCCGCCATCAATCCGAAATCACCCGGCAGCAGCAATCGCGTCAGAACGATGAGCTGGAGAAACCCAATTCCTTTCTCTACGGCGAAGCCGGCCATCGCCCACCCGCCAGCCTCCAAGACCCGATGACGGATGCGCACCGCGCCGGTGACAGCAGTATCAGATGCGCCCGATGTGACTGGCTCATGATTCGATGAGATCGTCATCACGCACACACCCGTTCACGCAGTGGTTCAACGGGAATAATCCCGAAGACCCCTTCCAATTCCACCGCTCTCGCCTCCCAGGTATGAGCATTCAACACAGCTGCACGCCCGGACTCTCCCATCTTGCTTGCCACCGCCGGGTTTTGAATGAGACGGCACAGTTCCTTCGCGAGAGCAGGCGCATCGTCATTCTTCACCGACACACCGGCCCCCAGCGCTTCGACCAGATCGCCGTAGCCTTCTCCTGCCGTTGCCACTACCGGCCTCGCACAAGCCATATATTCCCAGAGTTTCATGGAATCACCCGGATAGCAGCGAACAGGACGATGGAGTACGACGCAGAGATCGCTCGCTCCGATCCACCAGGACACTTCTTCAAATCCCACGCGCCCGACGAACGACACGGCCTCTTCCAGTCCCCGTTGCCTCACCATCGCTTCAAGTGCCGGCTTGGTCTGGCCATCGCCGACCAAGAGAAGCATCGCAGTCGGATATTCACGCCGGACGAGCGCCATCGCTTCCACAAGAGTATCCAACCCATGCCACGGAAAGAACCCTCCGACGAATCCGATGTAGGGCCGATCCGGACTCAGCCCCAGGCGACGGCGGGCCTCAGCTTTGTCACGCGGCACACAGGCAGAGGGATCCACCCCGTTTCGAATCACACGGCACCGGGCTGCCTCAATTCCCCACTCGCGTTGCATCCATTGCGGAATCTCCTGACAGACACTGACGACGGCCTGAGCCTGCTGTGCCGACAGACGCAACGCCCATTGCACCAGGCCGCGAATCGGAGCCAGCCTCCACAGACCGGTCAATTCCTCAGCCGGCAATCCATTCACAAACAGCACGTAGGGACAGCCCAACACACGACTACACCACAAGGGAGCAATCTGGCCGGGCGAATCGAACCACAGGAGAATCTCCGGCTTTTCCCGCCACATCGCCCGGAACAGAGCGACCGCCGAGCCCGCGAGATACAGCAATGGCCGGATAACCGGGATCCGTAACACCCGCACCCAGACTGGGCGCACGCCACCTAAAGCAAGCGCCTCATCCATTTTGGCCCGGGGTTTCGGTGCCACCACACGCACCGCATGGCCCCGAGCTGCCAGGGCACGCACAAACTCAACCACCTGACGGCTTCCGCCACCGGCGACCCCCAACTCCTCATCGCAATAGACCAGAATATTCATGTCACCCTAGGAGACCGCTCTGAGCGATGGCGAATCGCGCCTGGCCGACATCGCACCACGGTCCGCCGTCGACCGTTGCCAGAATGCTCCGGTCCAGTCGATGAGCTGAATCGGATCTGTAATGCCGTGAGCCTGACGGAAGTCTTCAATCGCCGCGCGACAGGTCGGTAGCCCATAGTCATCGACGATCACAAATCCCCCCGCCGGCACCTTTGGATACAGCGCGACTAACGCCTCCATCGTGGACTCATACAAATCTCCATCGAGCCGCAACACTGCCAACCGTTCAATCGGCGCCATCGGCAGCGTGTCGCGAAACCATCCCGGTAAAAACGCCACCTGATCGTCCAGAAGGCCGTAGCGCGAAAAGTTCGCCTTCACCTGCTCCATCGGAATGGCCAACTCGGAATACTTCCAGAGCGTGTCTCCCTCATCAACCGGATAACGAGACGGATCAGGCGGCGGCAAACCACGAAATGAATCGGCGAGCCAGACTTTCCTGGATGTATCGCCATAGGCCTTGAGAATCGCGCGCATAAAGATCGACGAACCACCCCGCCAGACCCCGGTTTCGATGAGGTCGCCGACAACACCGTTTCGAATGACGGATGTGACACAATGCTGGAGATTGTCCAGCCGCTTCAACCCGACCATCGTTTCTGCTTCCAGCGGCCAATCGCGCCCTTCCTGGCGGGCGGCGGCTCGGTCCGGCTCGACATGTACCAACTCCAATTGCGCCCGGCGTGCCAGAAGCTGCAGCGGTTTCAGTACAACGCGCCGCCATCCGCTGAGCGACGTCGCCATCGGACGGTATTTTTCCCGCCAGAGCATTCTGGTCAGACAGTGCTTCATCAGCTCCAGATACAGCTCCTCGGACGTTGTCCCACTTGCTGGTTCGGTCATAGGCTGATTCATACTCTCTCACCTGCATTGTTGATAAGGACTCTTCGTTGACTCTGATGAGAAGGAACCATCTGCTCGGCGAGACCACGCAGTCCTTGTACGATCGCCTCCCATCCAAACCGCTTTTCGACGAAGGTACGGCCATCGCTACCCAGTCGGCGGGACTCCTCAGGCCGATTGAGTAACGCCATGATGGCGCCAGCCAGAAGCTCAGCGCGATCAGGCTCGACCAGGACCACTCCGTTCGATTGCGAAAACAGCGCAGTAACAGAAGGGATCGCGCTGGCGACCACCGGTTTTCCGCAGGCCAGGTAGTCGAATATTTTGACCGGCGACGTCTCTCCCCGGTCCCCGCAGAACGGCGCAACACACACATCCATGGCTCCGATCAACAGCGGAACGCGCGCATACGGAATGCGACCGGTCCAGGTGATCCAGGGAGAGAGGCCTCGCTGAGCGGCCTGCTCACGAAGAGCGGTCGCCTCCTCTCCGTCCCCGACCAGTAAGAGCCGCACGGACAAACGCTTTGCGTGCAAGCGGTCAAAGGCCTCTAACAATGTCGCCAGTCCTTGATACTGATAGAAACTCCCGACAAATCCTATGTACTCACAGGCCGGGTCCAATCCCGCCTCTTGCACACAGCGGTTGTTCTCCATCGGATGAAACAACGACACATCTGTCCCGCTCGGCAGCAACACAACATGATTACCAGGCACCCCGTACCGTGCCTTCACGAGATGACCCAATCCTTCCGTCAACACGACCACGCGATCGCACCGGCGAAGCGCGAAAGAAGCCAGGGCATGCGTCAAGCGCCCACGCCATCCACCGGCACCCCACGGAGGAACCGGCTCTCCGTTCACTTCACAAATACAGCGTGCTCCAAAGATACGCGCGAGCAGCAACGGGTGAAGGCTTTCCATCCAGCGGTAATACACCACTGTCGGCCGCTTGTGGAGGCCGCGCCAGAGTCCTGAAAGGAATGCCAGAACCGCGTAACTGATCGGACGAATGACAGATCCCGGCAGCATGGGAATCGGCACAACCCGCGAACACCTCGGCACCAAGGCCGACCGATACCAGGGGGCAAACACGGTCACATCGTCGCCGACAGACACTAACGCATCGGCTAGCGCCCAGATCCGCACCAGCCCGACCGGGTCATTCGGCGCATCCGGTTCATACCAATAACAGCAGACCCACCAGTTCATACAAGCCTCGGTTCACCGGCGACGGGCTCTTCGGCGTTCGACAGTCGCGGCAAAATCATCACCAGCCCCGCGCACAACCAGAACGGCTCCATGATACGTATGATGATAAAGGTGTTGGCCCCCACGGCATGAGCCAGCATCGCAATAAGGCCAAGCCAGACGCCTAAGGCCAGTCCCTTCGCAAACGGATCGTCCTCCGATGCATATATCCTTCGAGTACTCAGCCACAGCCGAACGGTAATCACAATGAACGCGAGAAGGCCGGCCAAACCGGTCTCACCGATAATCTTGACGTACTGCGCGTCGGCCCAGGCATAGCCGGTAATCCCGCGGCCGAGAATCGGATTGTGCACCCAATCCTGCAGCACATAGGCCCAGGATCGAAGACGCTCTGACGTCGAGAGGTCCAGTCCCACCTTGCCGACTTGTATTTCTCCGCCGTACTGACGTCCGAAGAAGGTTTCGTTGATACGAGTCTTCACATTATCCGGAGCAAAGAGCGGCAGGAGTGCCATCGCGAGCAACAGTAGAACCACGACTCGTGGCTTTCTCCACTGAGACGCTCCGACGGCCACGACCAGCACCGCTCCGGCCAGATACGAAGAGCGCGAGAGTGTGGCCATCAATGCCAGAAGCCCGCATCCGCCCAAGATCAATAGCGCGACACGGATCGGACCGGTTTTCATATGAATCAACAACCCCGTCACGATGGCGAGGAGAAACACGAGATAGCCGCCCAGCGTATTGGGCTCGCCGACTTCTCCCTCAAACGGCGCCGTCGCCCGTTGCCCGCTCGGAATCTGATAAATGGCATAGAGACTGATGATGAAGCCGGTGATGAGCAGTGCGGCCACCAGCCCGACGACCTGCTGCTTGGAGGTCACATGATTCACCACCATGAAATACACGAAGAAATATTCGAAATACTTCAAGACGAAGAAGAAGCCGGTGGCCGGTTGTACCCGCCCAGCCAATACGCCCATGAGCGTCGCAACCACACAGACAATCATATAGGCTGCAATAGGACGATTCAGAGGCGTCTCCCGAAACAGCCCGAGTTCCCGGTACACCACCGTCTTGACCAGCCATCCAAAACCGATGATGACCAGAAATACATCGTCCAGTCGAAAGGACAATTCGCGAACCCCGACGCCACGCCCCTCTACACGGCCAACGGCGATTTCCGGAGAAAGCAGCATGGAAAAAATGAGGAGATACAGCGCGGCTGGCACCGACGTAAAGGCGATGACGACGATAAAGAAGCCTAAGGTGGCCTGCAATCCGACGATCGGAGTGGTCAACGTCAAGCCAAGCGCGAGGATCACGGCTAATGCCGTGACGACGATCACATCGTTCGGTTTGACAGCGGCGTAATACACAGAATCCGGACTCCCATCTCACTTACCGATATTCGTAACGGTACAACCCGTACTCAGGAGTCACTTCCGACTTCACATTGGTGAGCACCACACCCATGATGTTCGCCTGTGCATGGTCCAACAAGAACTTGGCGCGTTTCAGTGCGTTACGTCCGATTCTCCCGACTTGATACACGAGAATCGTCCCATCGACTCGCGAGCTAAACGCCACCGCATCGGTCACCGGCAGGATCGGAGGCGTATCAAACAACACCATGTCATAGTCCTGCTGCATTTCGTCGACCAGCACTTTGATCTTATTCAGATTCAAGAACTCATTCGGATTGCCCGACTCAGATCCGCTCGTGAGGACATGCAGATTATCCAGCCCTGGCGTATTCATCATTCGATCCGCTCCGATGGGCCCCAACATCAGATCCGATGCCGACCGGACATAAGACCGCCACGACGTGGTTCCGATCATGGCATCGACCAATCCCGGCTCACGATCCAGGCCCAACCGCTGGTGGACGATGGGCTTTCGGAGGTCCGCATCGACCAGAAGCACCCGTTGCCCTTCCTGCGCCATGGTAATCGCCAGATTGATGACCGACGTACTTTTCCCTTCGCCGAGCCCTGCGCTCGTAAAGAGTATGGACTTCACCTTCCGATCCATGCTGGCAAATTGAATATTCGTGCGCAATGACCGGAGACTTTCCGACAACACTGATTTCGGATCGACCAGGCAAATCAGCCGTGACAAACTTTCCACTGTCGCAGGCGGGGTGGAGGCAGGTAGCACCGCCTTGGCCTGCTCCACTAATTCACGATGATCGAACTGCGGAATGATCCCCAGAACGGGAACCTTGAGAAACTCCTCTACCCCTTCGATCGTCCCGATTGATGTATCGAACGATTCCCGGGCAAACGCCAGAACCACTCCCATGAACAGTCCCATCAGCGAACTGACCATGATATTCAACAGCATATTGGACGCATTGACTGCCGCCATGGGCGTAATGGCCGGGGCAATGATGGTCACTTCCTCGATCTGTCCCGCACTCTTGATCAGCAGTTCCTGATGTTTGACTTTCAGCGATTCGAGAAGGTCCGCGTTGACTTTCACATCGCGCTCCAGCCGGCTCATCTGAATGGCGGCTTTGGGAAATGCCATGTACCGTTCCCGATACAGACGAATCTGCTGACCCAGGGCAATACCCCGCTCATCCAAGGTCTTTTGCTTCGAGCGTAACTCCCGCACCATTTCGGCCTTGACCCCCGCGATCTTCTGCGAGATCTCCTTCACCACCGGATGGCTCTCCGTATAGTTAATCAGCAAGGCCGTTCGTTCCTGCCCAAGGTCCAGGAGACGCTGATTGAGCGCCGTCAGTTGAGCGTACTGCTCTTCAGTAAAGATGCGGATATTGTCCTGCTCCAGCGTGCCGTCATTCCGGCTCAAGACCGCGATCTGACGCTCAGCTTCCCCCCGGTTTCGCAACACGGTATTGTGCTGATCTTCCAGCTTCGTGAAGGTCTCGAGCGCGGCCTTCGCTTCGTCGGTGAGAAAGACCTGCCCTTCCCGCTCCTTGAATGTCCGCAAGGCTTCCTCGGATTCGGCCAGCTTTCGTTCCAATTCCCCCAGCTGTTCTTCCACAAATCGACGAGACTCCGTGACCAGGCGATTGCGCGCTGCAATGTTTTCCTGTCGATACGACTCAGCAACGAGATTGGCCATCCGTTCGGCCGTCCTGGCCTCCTCCGCTGTGGCGGTGATCCGGATGATATTGGTATCGCCTTCCCGTTGTGTTTTGATCTGCTGACCAAAATCGTAAATCGCGTTGAGATGTTCTGCTGACCGCTTCTGCTCCGGAGTCAGATCCGCCTGCACAACGCCTAACTCCACAGCCACCCGCTCCATGACGGGAAAACTCCGGATAAACTCCGACTGCGTAATCAGATCGTTGGCATTAGAGAAGGACATCGATTCCAGCAGCTGTTGCACCACTGTCGTCGACCGATCAAATTTCACTCGCGCCGATGCTTCATATACAGGCGGCGGTTGCAGCAGCTGGGAAAAGATCACGGTAAATCCCACGACCAGCGCGGTCGCAAGCATGATGAGATACTTCCGCTTTTTAATGATCAACCAGTAATCGATTACATTCAGCTCATATTGTGCCATCAGACCGTCGTCTCCTTGCTATCGTATCGTGGCGGTTGGAAAGAACGCCGGAATCAAGAATGCCGGGTAGAACGGAGCAATCGCGACTTGCACAATCGGCATGATCTTCTTGGCGGCCTCCGCCGAGTCTCCAAGATGCTCACGAGGAACGAAGATCACATCATTTTCTTCAAGCGCGACGTTTCTCGACAGGTCGCCGTAGGTAAAGGTTCTGGCCAAGTCTGCCGTTACGATGTAGGGACGATCCAGCGATCCACGCACAATGCGAATTTCTTCCAGCAACGCCGATTCGTTATAGTTCTCCACTGCCGCCAAGGCCTGCAACACCGTCATGTTTCTCGGCATCGGCACGGCTCCCGGCTTCCGGACATCGCCAAACACAAACACCCGTTTTATCTTGAGCGATTTCTTCCTGAGCACAACCTGGACTCTGGGATTCCGCATATACGGAATGACCTGCTCCTGAATCCGCCCCTCGGCTTGCTGAGCCGTCAACCCGCTCACCGTCACTTCCAAGAAAGACGCTCCGATCACGCCATTCTCCCGAACGACACTCGTAAACTTCTCTTCTCCCGCCCCGCGGCGAATGACGATGTCCAGTGTGTCACCTGCCTCAATCGGTGTCTCTGCCGTCGGCACGGCCTCATCTGCGTAGACATCGCCCTTCGGCATCGGAGGTAACGGTTGCGCCGCAGGACTAATGGCTGAAGGCGGCAGAGATGATTGTCCGGGGTTCCGGCAGCCCGGCAATATTTGAAGCCCTACCGCAAGAGCGAGAAGACTCCATCCGATCGATGTCCGCATGCGAATACTCATGGCCCCTCCTGATTCCTCCTACGCAGCGCGCGTCTCGGGCAAGACTTCTACGATATGCATGGATGTTTCCCGACAGAGATCCACGGCCGCTGCTTCCCCATTCGTCTGCCCTTCCCGGTTGCGCTGAACGAGCAAAACCGGCCTGAGGGGATAGCGGGAATTCACCTTTGATACGATCCCAATGTGACCGTCGTTCAATCGAACCGATGTCCCGATCGGATAGAGCGAGAGCTGGTCCACCAACGTCTTGATGAGTCGGGGCTGGAAAGCCTGTTTGTACTGAACCAGTAACGAGCGCAGAGCCTGGTGCGGAGCAACCCGTGCGTGATAGGGCCGCGGACTCATCATGGCGTCGAGCACATCGGCCAATCCGATGATTTGCGCAACTTCGACAATCGCTCCACCCTTCAACCGACAGGGATAGCCACTGCCATCCCATCGTTCATGCTCTTGAGCGATCGCGGTGGCCAGCCAGTGAAAAGACTCGCCCATCTCGGCCACCACACGTCGCCCTTGCTCGGGATGCGCATGAATGCCGGACCACTCATCCGCATTCAGCGAACCGGACTTCTCAACGATCTCTTGAGGTACCAGCCACATGCCAAGATCGTGCAGTAACCCAGCCAGGGCCAGACGTTCCAGAGCTGCGGAGTCATACCGGAGTCCCTGTCCGATCTTCACGCTGAGAATAGCGACATGAATGGCGTTCGAGACCTGATAGGCCTCCACATCTTCTCTCATCATGCGTAGAATCAGATCATCGCTCGTTGCGAGCATCGTGACGAGATCTTCCGCCAATCGATGACACCGGTCGAACGTCACCCCGCGGTTCGCACGAACAGCCTCTCCGATCGCAGTTATTTCCTTGCGTGCAGCCCCATACCAGGCGACATGAGCATCTGCTTCCCTGAGTGACGACACGTTCTCCCCCAAAGAATCTTTCGTGTCGAACAGCAGGCTCGATAGAGCCGGCCGTCGCCCGGTAGCATCCTCGCGAGGGTCTGGGGCTTGATCTCGCACTAAATCTGAGAGCCGCATGTCGACGTTCCTCGTACGTGTTACAGGCTAGGACGATTTGCCCGGTGCCCGCCGACTATTGGCCACCAACTTCAACTCCGGCTTTTTCAATTCACGCTCTAACATCGCCCGAATAAAGCCACTGGTCGTATAGCCTTGCGATTTCAAGGCATCCAGCTGTTCCTTCAGTTCAAGCGGCAGTTGAATGACGATACGAACAAGATTAGCCATGATGGTCATACTCCTCAGGTCATAAGTTCCCAGAGCATGGGATGTGTGCACATGCTATGCCTTGCTAGCATTGTGACAATAGTGAGGAAACTCGCGGACTTGTGAGTGGACACACCAGCATTGTGGACAAGAATGGACATAAACAACCATTCGCACACCACCAATGTACGGAATTGGCTAAGAGCCAATCGGAGTCGAATTGGAGAGACTATGTAGGTTGAATTTCTTACTTTTTAGAATTCATGCGCCCGCATCCACACTCGATGCCAGTTGCGCCACTCACAATCCCAGAGACACTCTTGCGGTATCACTGGTTGCAAAACCATATCGCGCATTCTTCGTACCTGCATGTCCGATGTCGAGAGACGGCCTGTCACGATGATCGCTCCATCCCTATCCGTTCTGGCCACTTCACTCCCAATAGCGGAATAGGCCTCAACCACATCAGGAACAGGATGTCCGTAAGAATTATGCCGCCCGACCGAGAATACCGCATAGCGAGGTCGAACCAATGCAATCCAGTCACGATTCAACGAACTGCGCGCTCCGTGATGGGGGACTTTGAGCACCGACACCGGATCTTGCCCCATAACCGCTAGGCGGTGGAGTCCGTCTGTTTCAATATCAGCGGCAAACAAAATGCTCTGATGACCACAGGTCAACTGCACGACTACGGACTCATTGTTGAGGAATGTTCCGCTAAAACTCTGGGTGGAGCCCCCACGATCCTGCGCCCTGATCGGATTGAGCACCATGAGCCGACAGAACTCTCCCCGAACAATGTCCTCCCCGCGCGTCGCTACATGGTCTTGCACATTTCGCTCTGCCACAGCCTGGCGCAATTCTTTGAAGAGCGGCTCGGATCGTTCAATGCCCGTATGCCAGAACTCCCCCACTTCAAGATGACGAATCATCCAGGGAAGCCCGCCGACATGATCCTGTTGCGGATGCGTGGCAATCATATAGTCCAACCGGCGAATCCCCTGATTCAAAAGAAAAGGCGCAATGACACCACGCCCCATATCGAACCGCTCATACTTTCTTCCACCGTCAATCAACACCGTTTTCCCATCAGGAAGTTGAAGCAACGCACTGTCTCCCTGTCCGACATCAAGAAAGGTGACACGCCAGCGATCACCGTCTGCAACCGGAATTCCAGTCAGGATCCATCCACCCAGCGCCGTCCCGACGAGCACGCTTCCAATGGCCAGGTGATACCGAAACCGTATGGCGCCAGCGACAAAAGTCACGCCTAGATAGAACGCAGCCATACCCCAAAGAGGAGGGGCAGGCACACGCCAGTCGCTCCCTGGGATCGTCACACACCAGTGCAACGCATTCACCATCCACTCCAGTAGATGCTCTTGGATAAATGCAAGCGGAAGGTCTCCGGCAACATTCACAAGCGTCACAAATGCGGATAGTAGCCCGAGAGGGACAAGGATCATTCCCGTAAAGGGAACGGCTACCAGATTGGTGGCCAGGCCCAGCCATGGCACCTGATTAAAATACCAGGCCACCAGCGGGGTCGTCACCAGCGTCACCGCTGCCCCCAGGACAACCGCCTCTCGAACATGACAGCCCCAGACTTCCCGCTTTGTACCGGCCTGCTCGTCAGGACTATCCTGGCAAGACGGAGAAGCCACGACCCAGATGATTGCCAGCACCGATAGAAACGACAGTTGAAACGAAATGTCTCCGATCGCATGCGGATCGTGCAGAAGAATCAAGAACGCCGCCCCGGCCAGGGCATGCAGAAGATGGCGTTCCGAACCGATCCAAATAGTAGCCAGCCCCATGCAAATCATGACCCATGCCCGCATGGTCGCGAGTTCAGCGCCGGCAAGCAGCGCATAGAAGGTCACTACCAGCCAGGTGCAGAGGATCGCCACACGAGTCGGCGCGACGAATCTCGACATTCTCAAGAGCATCAAGGCCGGCAGAAACGTGAGTCCTCGACGGATCGACCCAAACACCACCACCGCGATCAGTCCTAAATGCGATCCCGAGATTGAAAGCAGATGGATGGTTCCCGTGGTCATGAACCATTCTTGCAGATCCTCCTCGACATACCCCCGCTCTCCGATCACGATCCCCAGAAACAAACCGCGGGCCGGCTGGGCTAACGAGTGGATCGCTTTCTCTCGAATGATACTTCGCCAACGATCGATGAGCCCCCACCCCCTCCACCACCAGTTCAGCTCACTTGCCGACGGAAGCAGGTGAACGGCTTCAGGCCCTGTGACGGTCCCCACGGCCTCGATGCCTTGCCGCTCGACATAGGACGCATAGTCGAATCCTCTAGGGTTGAGAGATCCCGTCGGAACGCGCACACTCGCGCGAAACACAATCTGATCGCCCGCCCATACGGCATCGCCAGGGTCTCGCCACGTCAGCTTAATTTTGCGCGTGAGTGATCCTTCGTCGGAACTTGAGGTGATTTCGACCACCATCATCAGACGAGATGGCGCATGCTGGACGAGACCGACAATTCGCCCCGTATACTCCACACTCGATACCGACAAGAAGCCATCGCGGGCGTGGCCGGAGATCGGCGGCGTCACCCCTGTCCAATAGACCACTCCCAGACAAAGGGCCGCACACCACATGAAACTTTTTGGCAGATCAATGACTCCAGCTCGTTCAAGAGCCGAAAGAATCAATATGAATACAAGTAAAAGAAAGAGTAGAGCGACGGGAAAGAATGGAAGGAACGAACCGGCCACAAGCCCAGTGAGAAAGGCGACACAAAGGGATGGCAGCATGAGCCTTCCCTGCAAAGAAACGGCTACTACGTGAGGTGCGTGCGCACAAGGCGCGCGAGATCTTCGGCCACTTCTTTAATCACAGTATCCTGCTCACCTTCGACCATGATTCGAAGAAGCGGTTCCGTCCCGGAATAGCGCACCAGGACACGACCGCTCCCGTTCAACCGGCGTTCACTCTCACGAATCGCCCGGTCAATATCCGGCACTGATTCCAATTTCGGCTTCTGCTTGACCTTAATATTGAGCAGAATTTGCGGAACGGCGGACATCGCCTGAGCCAATTCGGAAAGCGGTTTTCCTGTCCGCTTCATCAATGAAATCATTTGAAGCGCGGAGATCAGGCCATCGCCAGTCGTATTATGGTCCAGGAAGATGAAATGCCCGGATTGCTCGCCGCCGAAGTTGTAGCCTTCAGCGAGCATGCGTTCGAGGAGATAGCGATCACCCACGGGAGTCCGAAGCAACGTGACGCCCGCTTTGGCCATACACAGTTCTAGCCCGAAGTTACTCATGACCGTTCCGACCAGGGTTTGCTTGGCGAGGAGTCCATTCTGATGCAAGTCCAGCCCCAATGCCGCCATGACATGATCGCCATCGACAATAGTCCCCTGCTCACACACAAAGATCGCTCGATCGGCGTCCCCATCAAGCGCAATCCCGATGTCCGCCTTATGACGGCGTACCGCTTCCTGCAGTTGCTCAGGATGCACCGCCCCGCATCCGGCATTGATATTCATACCGTTGGGCTCGCACCCGATCACCTCAACCTTGGCCCCGAGTTCTCGTAAGACCTTTGGGGCCAACTTGTAGGCAGCTCCATTGGCGCAATCCACCACCAACTTGATCCCCTGAAAGTCCAAGTCACGTGGCAAGGAGCGCTTGGCAAATTCAATGTAACGCCCCTCCGCATCATCGATACGAAACGCCTTTCCGATTAAATCAGCTGTGGGGCGCAGATGACTGATCTCATTTGACACGATCAAGTCTTCAATGCGGGCTTCCATTTCATCCGGCAATTTAAAGCCATCATTAGAAAAGAACTTAATGCCGTTGTCTTGATACGCATTGTGCGAGGCCGATATCACGACCCCAGCATCCGCACGGAGGCTCCTGGTCAAAAATGCAATGGCCGGTGTCGGCATCGGCCCCACCAGCAACACATCCACGCCCATGGAACAGATACCGGCTGTGAGCGCGGATTCCAGCATATAACCGGAGATGCGCGTGTCCTTCCCGATCACGATTTGATGGCGCCCCGCGCGGCGCATAAACAGATGTGCGGCCGCACGCCCGAGTTGCATTGCCATTTCGCTCGTCATGGGCTCCAGATTGGCAACCCCGCGAATCCCATCCGTTCCAAATAGTTTACGCATAATCTTCCTGTTTCGAAGTAAGGGACGCCGCATGGACCGCTGCGGCAACCATCACGACATCCTTCATGCTCGCCACATCATGCACGCGAATGATCGAGGCGCCACGATCCACCGCCAGCGCGACGGCCGCAGCCGTTCCCCATTCCCGATCCAGCACCGGACGATCAAGAATTTTTCCCAGAAAGGCTTTCCGCGAGAGTCCTACCAACACAGGACAGCCCAATTGGTCGAATGAGGACAAGTGATTCAAAAGCTCCAAGTTGTGTATCAGCAGCTTACCAAAACCAAACCCCGGATCAAGCACGATCTGGCTTTTCGCAATCCCGGCGCGTTCCGCAACGGCGATTCGCTCGAAAAAGAACATACGTACATCTTCTACTACGCTATCATACCTAGGAGCTTCCTGCATGGTCATCGGCATGCCCTGCATATGCATCATCACAACTCCGGCACCATACTGCGCCACCACGGCAGCCATGTCAGGATCAAAGCGCATGGCCGTCACATCGTTGATGATTGAGGCGCCCGCATTGAGCGCTTCCCGGGCCACTCTGGACTTCATTGTATCCACAGAAATCGGCACGGCAGTCCGCTTCACCACCTCCTGTAAGACCGGCAGCAAGCGATCCATTTCCTCCTGCTCACCGACCGGCGTCGCCCCGGGCCTCGTCGACTCTGCGCCTAGATCGAGAATATCCGCGCCCTGTGCCACGAGTACCATCGCCCGTTCGACAGCCTGATCAACCGTCCCATAGCGTCCCCCGTCAGAAAAGGAGTCCGGAGTGACGTTCACAATACCCATCAGGAGCGGACGATCCAGGATTGGAATCAGCCGTCCCTTGGCAAGCACGGTATAGCTTTTCACCAAAGTCCTCCGCACATACGTCGGCTGCACTGAACCCTGATATATACAGGGGATCAAGCGTTCCGACTGCGATAAGAACAATAGACCGCGACCCGTCGTCGAGTCTATCGGCATCTATAGAGTGACTGATGCCGCGCTTCCTGTGCCCAAACAGGAAGCGCGGCAGAGCTTTGAAGCAGATTAGGCAGGAACGGTCTGAGAGGAAGACTGCAACAGAATCGCATCGATTTCCGGTGCATCGAGTACTTCTTTTTCAAGCAACGCTTCAGCCAATGCCTTCAAACTGACCATATTCTCGGTCAGAATCCGCTTGGCCCGTTCATAATTCTCCGTCACAAGACGTCTGATCTCAAGATCGATATCCAGCGCAATTTGATCGCTAAAGTCTCGCTTCGTAGCGATTTCACGACCCAGGAAAATTTCTTCTTCCTTCCGCCCGAATGTGAGAGGGCCCAGCTTTTCACTCATTCCCCACTCACAGACCATCTTTCTCGCCAGATCCGTCGCCCGTTCAATATCGTTTCCAGCCCCAGTCGTGACATGGTTGAGCACCAACTCTTCAGCGACTCGTCCTCCCATCAAGATAGCGAGGTTGTTGTACAGGAAATCCTTTGAATAATTGTGCCGGTCATCGGTCGGCAACTGCATCGTGACGCCCAACGCCCGTCCACGCGGAATAATAGTGACCTTGTGAACCGGATCCGTACCCGGCAAGAGCTTCGCCATCAATGCATGGCCGGCCTCATGATAGGCCGTCGTGCGCTTTTCCTCGTCCGTCAGCATCATGCTTTTGCGCTCGGCACCCATCAGCACCTTGTCTTTGGCCATTTCAAAATCAACGACCTCGACTTCTTTTTTATTCTGACGGGCAGCCCAGAGCGCAGCCTCATTTACCAGATTCTCCAGATCCGCGCCGGAGAAACCGGGCGTCCCACGAGCGATCTTTTCCAATTCAACGTTGGCCGCCACCGGAACTTTCTTCGTGTGCACTTTCAGAATCTCAGATCGGCCTCTTAAATCAGGCCGATTCACAACGACCTGCCGGTCAAACCGGCCAGGCCGCAATAGTGCAGGATCCAGCACATCAGGCCGGTTCGTAGCGGCAATCAAAATCACACCTTCTGTCGTATCGAATCCGTCCATTTCAACCAGCAACTGATTGAGCGTCTGCTCCCGTTCATCATGTCCGCCGCCTAAGCCGGCACCGCGCAACCGTCCTACCGCATCAATTTCATCGATGAAAATGATACAGGGGGCGTGTTTCTTCCCCTGCTCGAACAAGTCGCGCACACGTGACGCGCCAACCCCCACAAACATTTCAACGAAATCAGACCCGCTGATACTGAAAAACGGCACTCCGGCTTCGCCGGCAATCGCCTTGGCAAGTAGCGTCTTACCGGTTCCTGGAGGACCGACGATCAGGACGCCCTTGGGAATTCTTCCGCCAAGCTTTTGGAATTTGCGCGGATCTCTCAGGAACTCGATGATTTCAAGAACTTCTTCTTTCGCCTCTTCAATCCCCGCCACATCGGAAAACGTGACCTTCTTCCGGTCTTCCGTCAGCATCCGCGCTCGACTTTTTCCAAAAGATAAAGCTTTATTCCCTCCGACTTGCATCTGCCGCATCAGGAAGAACCACAGTCCGAGGAACAGAATGAACGGCCCCCACGTCACCAGGAAGGTAATGTACCAGGGACTCTCTTCCGGCGGCTTGACTTCAATCTGCACATCCTTCTCGCGCAAGACCTTCACCAGATCCGGATAATCCGGCGAAAAAGTCCGAATCCGCGTCTTGTCTTTCAAGACCGAACTGATGTGGTTCCCTTTTATAATGGCCTTTTCGACATCGCCCTTTTCAATCTTGGCCATGAAATCGCTAAATATCACATCTTCTTCGGGCGCGTGAGTCGGCACGCTGAACAGATTGAACAGCAAAATCATAAACAAGCCGACGACCACCCAAAAGAGCAGGTTCTTCACCCTGGAATTCATCCAGATCTCCTTCGTGGGAACGTTAAATCAGAGGAAGATACATCGCATGACACCACTGAATGTGGGTGATGTTAACACAGGGTCGACAAAAGTGACAATATCAAGTCCAAAGCTTACGCCTCTTCTTCCGCGAGATCCAAGACCGCCAGATACGGCAAATTTCGATATTGCTGCTGATAATCCAGTCCATACCCAACCACATAATGATTCGGGATCTTGAAACCCTCGTAATCGACCTGAACGGTGACTTGCCGACGGTCCGGCTTGCTCAACAGAGTGCAGACCTTCAGCGAACGCGGCTTCTTCTTCGCGAATGTTTTCAGCAAATACTGAACGGTCAACCCCGAATCAACGATATCCTCGACCAGCAACACATCCTTGCCCTTAATGGGTTCCGTGAGATCGGTGACGAGCTTCACCTTCCCCGAAGTCTTGGTCTTGGCACCGTAACTGGATACCACGATAAAGTCGATGTGGATCGGGACCCGGATGGCGCGCGCCAGGTCCGCGTAAAAAGCATACGCTCCCTTGAGCACCCCCACGAGCACTAAATCTTTGCCCGCATAGTCAGCGCTGATCTGCTTACCCAATTCCCGGATGCGGGTTCGCATCTGTTCCTGTGTCACAATCGGCCGGCCAAACACTCGCTCCATGCTACTGCACCCCCTCCGTCACTGACACCTCGTCAATACTGACCACCAAACATCGGCGCGTGCGGTCGCTCACTTGAAACCGCTCATCCTGCCGAAACCCCAACACACCCACAATCCCTTGAGGAGAATCCATGATCGGAATTCCTCCACGCTGAGACATAGGGATCTTGAGATCCACAAAATAATCCTGCAATTTTTTCGATCGGCCCTTCATGCCCGACGGAATAAATCGATCCCCAGCCTTCCACGGTCGAATATGCAGCGGATACGACACCAGATCCGCATCGACGACCATCACCCATCCCCGGGAAGCAGACAGTTGACGGGCCGACTCCCGAGTCCCTTCTTGTACTCGAATTCGTTGTCTCGTACCAGCCCATTCGACGACGGAAGGGATCTGTACCAATTGCCTCTCACCAACCACCGTAGACGCCTGCGGGAGAGCAACGACTTTGGCCGACTGCACGAGCAGCGCACTCTGAGCCACTTGGACGTGCACCCCGCCGGCGCAACGCCGTGCCCCTTCTCGCTTCGACGAGAGCAGCCGGCGTACGGCCTCAACCGTCGCGAGACTAGCGGCCCGCCGACTCGAATGCATTCGGCGAAATACCTCGCGCAAGAGCCTCCGTTGCAAGGCCAGCGGTTGCGTCTGAAAACAAAGCCGGTCGATCGAATACCCCCCGCCACCATCCGGCTGAACCAGTGAGGCCCACACCCTGACCGTCTGATCCTCCAGATACCGATCATCCTCACGGCACAAGTCACCCATTCGGCAGAGCGCATCGACGGCAGCCGGTGCGATCTGGCTCAGCACTGGAAGCAGCTGATGGCGAATGCGGTTCCGCGCGTAGATCGGCTTCGCATTGCTGGAATCCTGTCGATACACCTGACCCGTCGCGCTAAGAAAATCCAGCACCTCCCGGCGCCTGACCTCATACAGCGGGCGAATAATCATCCCGTCTCGTTGAACCGGCATACCAGCCAAGCCCGTAATTCCGGCCCCACGCAACATCCAGAGTAAGATTGTTTCTGCCTGATCATCCGCCGTGTGCCCGACGACAATGCGATCGGCACCAACGTCTTCGGCCAGCCTAGTCATGGCGCGATAGCGCACGTCGCGCGCCTGGGCCTGAAGAGAAACCCGCTGTGGGCGAGTCCGGGCATCCAGCGACACACAGCGAAGCGATACCTCTAGCAAATCACATAACGACGTCACAAACGCCTGATCCTCATCGGACTCGTGTCCGCGAAGGCCGTAATTAAAATGGACCGCCGTCAGCCGCAATCGCCACCGGGGGATGAGGCGATGGAGGAGCATCAACAGCGCGACAGAGTCCGGCCCCCCGGACACAGCGACGAGCAGGTGGTGCCCCGGCTCAAACAACCCACGCGCACGCACCGTCTTGACGACTCGGTGGAGCAACGGTGGCCAGCCCCTTCGCGGCACACGTTGTTCGATCAAGGCCATGCTTGCCATCATCCTGCCGACAGCGCACTGCGATGTTCTTGTAAAATCGCTTTGGCCCGTTCCACATCGACTGCGATTTGACGGCTCAGATCGGCTCCGCTGGGAAACTTCGTGTCGCCACGCAGCCGCTGAAGGAACTGCACTTCAATAGACTCTCCGTACAGATCCTGTTGCTCGTTCAGCAAATGGACTTCCATCAGCCGCTCGCCGGCATCAAAAGTCGGCCGCGAGCCGATGTACACAACGGAATCGAACCGTTGTTGATTCCAGATGGTGACCGTCGCATACACCCCGTTCGGCGGGATCACCCGCTCAACCGTCAACCGCAGATTGGCCGTCGGCCAGCCCAGCTCCTGCCCCCGCTGAGCACCCGGCATGACGACTCCCCTCATCGCATACTGCCGTCCCAGCAACCGAGCCGCGAGATCGACCTGCCCCTCTTGCACTAATTTTCGTACACGCGTGGAGCTGACGATGCTGCCGTCGGCAATCACCGGCTGGACGGGATTCACCGAAAATCCGAATCGTTTCCCCATCACCGTCAACGAGGCGACATTGCCTGTACGCCCCTTGCCGAAGACAAAATGTTGCCCGACAAAAATCTGCCGCAAGTGCAACCCGCGATACAAGACCATTTCAGTAAATGTTTCAGGCGAGAGACTCGCGAACGCCTGATCGAACTCGAGTACGACCACTTCATCGATCCCCGCGTCCTCAAAACGCTGTAACTTTTCTTCAGAGCTCGTCAGAAACTTCAAATCGACATGGGGAGCAAGAATCTTGACCGGATGGGGATCGAACGTCAGCACAAGGGCCGTGCCCTCCATCCGACGCGCGGTCTCCACGACCGTCCGCAACAGTGAGCGATGGCCGAGATGATGCCCGTCAAAATTGCCGACCGTGGCCACCGGGTAGGGCCGTTCTTCGCCGCCTGAGTATCCGCGTGTAACCTTCATGCAGATATCACTGGAGCTGCCGGACGGCATCCTTGGCGAAGTAGGTCAAGATGAGATCGGCTCCGGCCCGCCTGATCGAGAGGAGCGACTCCATCATGGCGCGCGTTTCATCCAGCCAACCGGCGCGTCCCGCAGCCTTGATCATGCTGTACTCACCGCTGACTTGATACGCCGCGATGGGAAGCAAGGTCCGCGCGCGAGCCTGGGCGATGATGTCCAGATAGGGCATGGCCGGCTTGACCATCACGATATCGGCCCCTTCTTCCACGTCCGAATCGATTTCGCGCAATGCTTCCCGCCCGTTGGCCGGATCCATCTGGTACGACTGGCGATCGCCGAACTGCGGGCTCGAATACGCGGCATCCCGAAACGGGGCGTAGAAACAAGAGGAAAACTTTGCGGCATAAGCCATGATTGGCAGTTCGGGGAAGCCCGCCTGATCGAGTTCCGCACGAATCGCAGCCACTCGTCCATCCATCATATCGGAGGGGGCCACCATATCGGCGCCGGCTTCGGCATGCGTGCGGGCCATGGTGCGAAGACACTCCAGCGTTTCATCATTGAGAATTTTGCCGTTTTTCACAATGCCGCAATGACCGTGATCCGTATACTCATCGATGCAGACATCCGTGATCACGGCCAGCCCCGGCACCTGATCCTTCACGGCTTTGATCGCCCTCTGCACGATCCCGTTCGGATCATAGCCTGAGCTGCCCCGGTCGTCCTTCTTCGCCGGAATGCCGAACAGGATAATCGCGGGAATGCCAAGCAACTTAACCTCCGCCGCCTCCTTCACCAGCAAATCGACCGACAACCGGAACTGGCCGGGCATGGACCCGATCTCCTCACGCCGGCCCTGTCCCTCGACGACAAACAAGGGATAGATAAAATCCGCCGGAGACAACACGGTTTCCCGCACCATCCGCCGAAAAGAGTCCTGTTGCCTGAGCCGCCGAAGACGCTGGATCGGAAACGCCATGCTGTCCTACTTCCTTGGCAAATTGGTCAGAAAGACCACCAAATCACGAACGGAAATCACCCCGACCAACTTCCCCTCGCGAGTCACGCCCAGGTGGCGCACATGCGCCTGAGCCATCAGGTCGTTGGCATCCAGCAACGTCTTGCTCTCCTCGATCGTCATGATCGGAGCCGACATGATCTGCTCCACCGTCGCCTTGGTCGCATCCGACCCCGACGCCACCACCCGGCGCATCATGTCCGTGTCGGTCACGATGCCGATAATTTCTTTGTC
>JABFSU010000026.1 GCA_013140455.1 Nitrospira sp.
GACATGTGCAATCCAGATGCCGCGGTGCGGCTTCTGCCGGTATGTGAAAAAAGCTTGATAATCGGTGGATTGTAGGATTCTAGACCCGCTGATTCTGTATAAGTGTAGGGGGTAGGCCGCTACACTGCCTCATGGCCTGTGGCGGTTATGCAGAGGGAGAGTCTCTGCCTCCAGCCGGGCGAGTTTTCAACCTCCGTTAGTCTGCTGTATTTGGACGTCCTCAGGGTGGTGGAGGGTTCAACGAGAGTCAGGGCGGGGGATTTTGGCAAAATGATCACGCACAAGGGTCTCCACCGAGGCAAAGTGCCGGTCCGGCAGGTTCTTGAAGCGCCGTTTGCAGTCGGTCAGGGCCTCGTCTGGGGTTTTGAATGGGGCGATCACCGACATGAGGTGGCTGTGGTAGTCCAGAAGCTTGAGCTCGACGGTTCTCAGGCAGGTCGGGTCGCCGGCGATGGCCAGGGCGGCCTTCGCCTGGTCGCCCCGGGATTCGACGAGGGCCTGAAAGCAGAGGCCTTTTAAGCGCTGGGTGACGGTACTGCGGTCCCAACCGAGGGTTTTTGCCGTGGCCTGCATGTCGAATCCGTGCTGCCGGAGGCAGCTCAGCACGGCGGCATCCCCGGCCGGGTCAGGCAACACGATCGCCTGGTTCGATCCCTTGGGCGTCTGAGTCACTGTGGATCCTTCCAGGGAGAAGGCCGCTTTCGTCAGCACCGGTTCATCGCTTAAGGCGACGGCTCGTTCAAGGGCGTGGCGGAATTCGCGGACGTTGCCTGGCCAGTCATGTTCGGTCAACAGGCGCAGGGCGTCGTTAGAGAGTTTCGGAATCGGCCGGCCCAGCTGCGTGGCGATCTCGGCGAGGCAGACTTCTGCCAGCATCGGGATATCCGCTGCCCGTTCGCGAAGCGGCGGCAGCCTGAATACCAATCCCTTCAACCGGAAATAGAGGTCTTCACGGAACCAGCCTTCGGAGACCCCGCGTTGCAAGTCGCGATTGGTCGCGGCCACGATGCGCACATCGACGGTAGTGGGCATGGTCGCTCCCACGCGATAAAAGGATTTTTCCTGTAACACCCGGAGCAGTTTGCTCTGGTGATCCAGTCGTAAATCTCCGATCTCGTCCAGGAAGATCGTACCGTGGTTGGCCAGTTCAAAGTAGCCGCGCCGGTCGGCGGTGGCGCCGGTGAAGCTGCCTTTCGTATGGCCGAAGAGTTCGCTTTCAAACAGCTCCGGCGAGATGGCCGCCATGTTCACGGCGATAAAGGTCCGGCTCGATCTAGCGCTGAGCCGATGGACTGCGCGGGCGAAGAGTTCCTTGCCGGTGCCCGGTTCTCCGAGGAGGAGGACGGTCAGCGGGGATCCGGCGCCTTTCTTCACGTCTCTGAACAGGCGCAGGAGCGACGCATTCCCGGTGACGATCCCGAGCTGGCGACATTCGATGGACAGCTGGTTGAGCGCGGCGTCGCCGATGGCGCCGGATGCGGAGCCGGCGGCGCTCAGATCGTGGAGCTGCCGTTCCAGTTGTTCGAGCTGTTCGCGGGCAGTCTGTTCCTGCGCCTGCACGTCGGCCAGTTCGGCCCGCAGGGATTCGGTCGTGCAAGCGAGATCCTGCCGTTGGCCGGCGGATTGTGCAACGGCTGCCTTGGCGGCGTCCAAATCTTCCTGTAAGGCTTCGGCGCGATTCTCCCGCAGCACGAGGGCTTCCCGCACGGCGGCGGCATCCTGTTGGATGCGAAGCATGTCTCGTTCCAGCAGCACCAGGCGTTGGCCTGCCGTGAGGTGTGTCCAGGCGGTGGTGCCGAGCAGGACGATGAGCGCGGCGGTGAGCGGGAGCGCCACCGGCAGCACGAGATGCAGCCCGCCAAGGATAATGGCAGTCATTGCGGCATAGAAGGCGATGGCACTGGCGGAGAATACCAGACTGATGGATCCGTGAAATCGCAACAGACACCAGGCGATGAGCGTGGCAACTACCATGGTGATGCCGGTGCGTCCGAACGGCCCGATCTGGCAGAGGTGGTTTTCAGTGAGCAGACTGTTGAGGAACTGGAGCTGCGCGGTCATCCCATCGACGGATTGTCCGGTCGGTAGCAGCCAGAGGCTTTGTGAGGGGGCCTGGGACAGAATGACGACCACCTTGTCCTTCAACCATCCATCGAGGGCGGTACTGTCTTGCTGTCGGATCGCTTTCCATACGTTGGATAGTGGAATGGTCGGCAAGTCCGCCAGCGTTCCATTGCCGACCACGTTCACGAGGCGCGTTTCGCCGGTTCCGTGGGAAAGAGGTTGGTTTTTCGCGAGGGAGAACAGCGCCAGTCCGAATGAGGGGAGAGTCTGAGATCCGTGCTCGACGAAGAGGGGGAGGGAGCGGGCCACGTGATCGCCATGGGGGGACAGGGCCAGATGCCCTTGAACGATGGCATCCGAGGCCAGCGGGGCCTCATCGTCGAAGACGGTGACGATATGGCCGGCAGTTTTCGTTGCTTCCAGGAGCAGCGCGTCACTGGCGGCCCCACCCAGATGGGCGGGACTGGCGTGGTTGAGGCGATGGTCGATACCGATGGCGGCGGCGCCGGTTTCATGTGCCGCGGCGATCAGCTGAGCCAGGATGGCCCGGTCCCATGGTCCGGTCCCGAACTGTGCTTCGCTCGTGGGATCGCGCAGGATGATCGTCAGCTCGGGGCTGACGGCAACCGGTGCGCGGTGGCGGAGCCACGTATCGTAGACCGTCCAATCGAGGGCGGTGACAGTCGCGGGCGCAGTGAGCCAGAGCAGCCGGGCCAGAAGGGTTGCCAACACGCCGATCGTGAGCGCTTGGAGAGGCAGCGACGTGATGAAATACCGCCAGAGTTTGTGCCAGTCGAACATGTGAATTATTGGAGGCTCAGTTCATCCATGAGGGCTTTCGCCTCTTGCTTCGGGAGGCCTTTGAGCGCGGCTTTCGCCTTGGTTCGATCCAGAGCCACTCCGAGGCCCTGGCCGTAGATGCGCGCGAGTGCTTTCTTGGCCGGCGCAAACCCTTCGGCGGCAGTCGTTTCAATACAGACGAGCATTTTCTTGTTGAAGGGCACGAGGTGCTGGTTCCATCCGGCTTCGTACAGCCTGGCGAGTTCGGCCAGCGCTACGTCGCTTAGCGCATAGCTTTCCTGGAGGAGGGTCGAGACCGCATCGTCGATACGATTGTCTTTGAGCAGTGTCGTTCCCAATGTGTCCTGGTCGCCTGACCGGCTGTAATCAGGAAACTCCTCCCAGAGCAGGGCGCGGTACGTACGAAATCCTTCGAGTGCGTCGTGTCGTCGCCGGTCTGTCTGGTCGGCTAAGAGCATCTGGTCGCCGGTTTGTTTCGTCGAGAGGGCCTGCCGCCGAAGTTTGGCCAAGGCATCTGCCGCCGGCTGGTGGCCGAGTTCAACGGCTTTGGCCCACCAGAAGATAGCCCGGCCAAGATCTTTTGCAACGCCCTGGCCGCTCTTGTATGCATTGCCTGAAAAAAACTGTGCTTGCGGGATTCCACCGATGGCGGCTTCTTCCATGAATTGCGCCGCTTCCTGATCGCGATTCGTCAGTTTCAGTAATAGCGCAAGACGATAGCGGGCGTCGGGGAAGTTCGGTTGCAGCTCAATGGATCGCCGATACGAGTGAATCGCCGCTTTGACATTGCCCAGCCCGTACTGGACCCCTCCGAGGGCGTAATGCGCATGGGTCAATTCGGGGTCGATGAGAATGGCCTCCATCAATGCGGTGGCGGCCGCGCGCCCGTCCTGTTTCGCCATGAGCACGATACCGACTTGCAGCAGTGCCTGGGCGTTGTTCGGCTGCAACTTGAGCGCAACGCGGCACTCATCGAGCGCAGCGTCGTGATCGCCGACGCGGTAGAGTCCTTGGGCTAACTTGAGGCGGTCTTCTGCGTTGGCGGGAAACGTCCTGACCCGTCCACGCAACTCACTCAGCATGAAGACGGCATTGTTGCGCTCTTGTTCTGTCCATTCAGACAGATGATGCTCGTCCTGTTGCGGAGGTTGAGGGACCGGATTGGGATCCACATTGAGATTGAGATCGGGTGATTCAATGACCGGCGGCGCGGCCGTCGGTTCGTCAGGTGTTTGGGCGAACGACCTGCCGTGTAGTTCGAAGAGCAGCGGAACAACGAGGATGGTCACGAGCACTACGCGGCGACTCATCGAAATCTGTGACCCTCCTGAAACAGGTGCGAGTGAAGGCTATTATAGCATCCGATCAGGCAGGGTAGACTGTTTAGAAATGGCAAAATGCAGCGAGGGAACGGTCTAGCGCAATTTGGCCATCGCCTCTTTGATCTGTTCAATGCCGGCCTGGCGCTCTTGGGGTGGTAGTTGGACCGGCTCATGCTGCACCCGCCAGACCGGTTCCAAGGGGGCCGGGTCGGTCGCGAGGCGGGGGATGAGATGCCAGTGGATATGGGGGAGTTGGTTGCCCAGCAGCTCGTAGTTGATCTTTCTGGCATCGAAAACCTGCGCCAGTGTCTTGGCCACCAAGGTGACTTCCTCCATCAGCTGCATCCGCTCCGTGGGGGCTAGCTGGAAGAGTTCGGTGGCGTGGCGCCGGAAGACAACAACGGTCCAGCCCTTAAAAAATTGGTCGTCGTGCAAGTAGGCCTGAGACAGTCCCAGGTCGGCAATGAAATGGTCGGCGCGCGGCCAGGTCCCCTGGCAGGCTTTGCACGTCGGGTCGGTCATGGTTGATTGGCCTTGCGCCACTCCTCTTCCGTAATGACGCCCTTCTTGAGCAGCAACTGGAGCAGCCTCTCGGTCTGCTTGTCCGTCTGACGTTGAGGGGCAGCGGGCTGTGCCTGGGCGGTCGGCTGTTTCGGTTCTGGCGGTGGCCGTTTGTTGCCGTAGACCTTGAAGGCCGGCGTGAAGACGGAGACATAGTCTCTATTGCGAATCCGGACGGCGGCCGCGCGGCTAGTGGTTTGAGGGACTAAATCCGCAGTGCTGCCGGGTGGAATACGGAAGAAGGGTTTTCTCTCGTCGGTTTCTCCATCCTGTCCGAGGACGTCGAACCGGTTGAGGAAGGATTCATTGGTCAGCGCTTCATGGTCTTCTCCCGCCAGGTTCGTAATTTTATCGAGGACGATGAGCAGGGAGTCGGCGACCAGCGGATCGGCGGTCATATTGCGGACGCTGACGTCGTAACGATATTCGCTCGTAAAATTATCGCGCCCGGTGAGCGTGACAATGACCGTGACCTTTCCAGTCAGGTCGGTGAGTTGGTCGATGGGGGAGGCCGTCGAGTCCGTACTGAAACCGACGGCCCCGGCGCACAGCACCGCGCCGACAAGCCATGTGAACAGCGATCCTCTGCATTGCATCGTGCGCCTCAGGATTCAGGGGAATTGACTACGGCAGGACGCTGCGGAGCATAGCAAGAATTCATGAATTGATCGAGCCCCCAAGTCCGCCGGTGACTCCGTTGGTTGCCTTGACACCTCGTTTCGCCGAACGCTATTCTCGTCGCAGTCGATGGCAGTCTCCTTCCGATCATACGACGCATGACATCTACGGCTTCTCGCGCCCCGTTGTTGATTCCCAAAGCTCTCGTGGCTCAGCTGCTGCGCCTCTACGACTATCCGCATCCGACGGTTCCTCGCCGCATCATCCGCGGGTACGACCGGCCGCATGCCGTTCGCACGGCGCGCATGTGCGCGGCTGTAGCGGTTGCCTTGGGGCATGACCCTGCGCGCGTGCGCCAGTATCAGATCGCTTGTGTTCTGCACGATTTGGGCCGGGCCGGGCTGGATCGCGTGCTCTTTGGGAAAATCTGGTCCTGGGCGAAAGCGCATGGCATTCCGACCAGGCCCCGCGAATGGCGGGCACTACATCCGGAGACCTTGTATGGACGCGAGACCGAAGCGTTCCTGCGTCGATACAGGGCTGATCTCGGTGCGGCCGGTATTCCCATGACGGCCTGGGCCAAGGAGCAGGTCGAGATGCGGCTCGGGTATTCCCGGCGGCTGTCCAGACGGCTGCGAACGGTGCGTGGTGAGATCAAGAAGATGGACATACGTTGGGAGCCGTGGATGCAGCGGGTGATGCTCTATTACTATTATCCGGAGAAGCTGGCCGATGCCCCGGTCTGGGTGAAACAATTGGCGGAAGTATTGGTGGCCTGCGAGCAGTTCGAGGCGTACAGCAACCAACAGCGCGGTCGGGATTACTATGTGCGGAAGAAAGAGACGCTCGCCGATGCGTTTACCTATCTGGAGACGTTGCAGCAAGAAGGCATCTTGAGCCGGACGGTCATGTCGGCGTTGCGAAAGTTGGCCGCTGCCGGCGAGTTCGACCTGGTGTTGGAGGAAGCACGCGGCTGTCGGCTCTCGCTGGGCGAACGGAAATTCCTGCGACACATGGAGCATTGACATGGCTGTGAAGACGATTGCTTCTCGCGTGGACATGCGAGGCGACACGCATATCGAGAATTTGACGAAATCGGTTCAGGCCGCCGTTGCCGATTCCCGTCTGAAGGCCGGTATCGTCACGGTCTTTGTGAAGCACACGACCGCGTCGATCATGATCATCGAAGACGAGCCGGGCATCCGCGCCGATACGAAAGCGTTCTGGGATCGGGCGGTGCCGGCCGATCCGGCGTGGCAGCACAATATGCGAAATGCCGGTGAAGACAACGGGCACAGCCATCTCCGCGGGCAGCTGCAAGGGCCGTCCGTCACGATTCCGTTTTCCGAAGGGGCGCTGCTGCTCGGCACATGGCAGCAAATCGTCGTCGTCGATTTCGACACCAGATCCCGCACGCGCGAGCTGATCTTTCAAATCATCGGTGAGTGACGGTGACCATGCGGCGCATCATGCGAAGCCTTGCTTGTGCGACGGCAGGAGCTGGCGTGCTCGTTCTGAGCGCGTGGGCCTTGGCGGCAGACTGGGGCAAACCGCTCGGCGGGACCTACGATGGCGCGGATGGCAGGCCCAGGCCGGTGACGCCGGCTCCGGCCGAATTAAGCCCGGACGAACGCGCGACCATGGCGGTATTCGAGCGGGCCACCAAGTCGGTGGTGTTCATCGCCAATACCGCTATTCAACGCGACATCTGGTCCTTCGATACGATGGAAGTCCCGCAGGGCTCCGGCTCCGGATTTGTCTGGAGCAAGCTGGGTTATATCGTGACGAATTTTCACGTCATCTATGGGGCCGATGCGATCAAAGTCACGCTGGCTGACCGGAGCGAGCACCAAGCCAAGATCGTCGGAGCCGATCCGGACCATGATCTGGCGGTCTTGCAGATCAAGGCTCCTGAGACTCTCCTGGAGCCGCTGGCGGTCGGGGCTTCGCATGATTTACGGGTCGGGCAAAAAGTCTTAGCCATCGGCAATCCGTTTGGGCTGGATCATACCTTGACCACGGGGGTCGTGAGTGCTTTGGGGCGCACCATCAAGTCGATGTCGAACCGGACGATCGAGGGCGTGGTGCAGACCGACGCGGCCATCAACCCCGGCAACTCCGGCGGCCCGCTGCTCGACAGCAGCGGACGGCTGATCGGCGTGAACACGCAAATTGTCAGCCCCAGCGGCGCCTACGCCGGCATCGGTTTCGCGGTTCCGGTGGACACGGTGAATCGCATCGTGCCGGAGCTGATCAAACACGGCAAGCTCATCAGGCCGGGATTGGGCGTGTCGCTGGTGCCCGATTCCATCGCCAAGCGCTGGGGGATCAAAGGGTTGGTGATTGGAAAAGTATCACGCGGCGGGAGCGCCGATCGCGCCGGGCTGCGGGGCGCCCGCGAGACGCAAGCCGGCCGGATCGAACTCGGCGACATCGTGGTGGCGATCGACGGGAAGCCGGTCGAGACCATCGACGGTATGATGGACCTCATGGAAGCGCGCAAGGTCGGCGATCAGGTGACGCTCGACATTATCCGTGCGAACAAGCGGCAGCAGCTCTCCTTGACCCTCCAGGCGGTCAATTAACGCTGGTAGCGTCCGGCTTCAACATGTTGTTATGATGACGCCTGACCAAACCGGAGACGACCATGAGCGACCATCGTGCAGACGACAAGGGGCCGGGTGGCCCATCAGATACAGGGGCGGGGAAACGAGCGTCTTCGACGACGACAGACCCGCTTGAATTGATCGAGCAATGTCTGGCTTCTTTTCCTGAGAACGATCCCCGCCAGCAGATTCTCTATAAGCTCCGGCACTCCGTCATGCTGACGGCGGCGAGCCAGCAGCAACGGGACGCGGAATTCAAAAAGATCAGTGAGGTGGTGGCAAAGCTGACGGCGCCGGCCAACCGGATCGGCACGTTGCTCGACCTGCCGGGTGAAGGCCTGGCCAGGATCGTGGTCGGCGGGGCCGAGTATTATGCGAACGTCGATCCGCGTGTGGCTGCCGTCGATTTGAAGATCGGCGCGCAGATTCTGGTGAACGAAGCCTATGCGGTCATCAAGTCGCTGGGCTATGACCTGAACGGGCCGGTACTCAAGCTGACGGAAGCGCTGCCGGACGGTCGTCTGCGTTTCGAGCAGGAGATGGGCCGCCAGTCCATGATCCTCCAACGGTCGAGCGATCTTATGGGGGTGGAGCTGAAGGCCGGCGATGAATTGCGGATCGATCCGGGGCACCGGATTGCGATCGAGAAGCTGGAAGACCGGAAGGCCAAGACCCATGTCCTCGACGAGGTGCCGACGGTGACGTGGGAGCAGATCGGCGGCCAGCAGGAAGCGATCAGTGCAATCCGCAAAGCAATCGAATATCCCTTGTTGCACGCGGAAACGTTTCAGCAGTTCAAGTTCACGCAACCCAAGGGGTTCCTGCTCTACGGTCCGCCAGGCTGCGGAAAAACGTTGATCGGCCAGGCTGCCGCAGCCAGCCTTTCGAAGCTCGTGAGCGAGTCGATGGCGGCCGGTGGAAAAACGGAAACTCTGCCCGCGATCACCGGCGGCGCATTCCTCCATATCAAAGGGCCTGAGATTTTGAATATGTGGCTCGGGGAGTCGGAGCGGATGGTCCGCGATCTCTTTGCCAAGGCGAGGGCCCGTCGGCGTGAGGGCGCGCTCCCGTTTATTTTTATCGATGAAGCCGAGTCGATTCTGGGAACCAGACGGGCCTCGCGCTCGTTCAATATTTCGAGCACGCTCGTTCCGATGTTCTGTTCCGAGATGGACGGGATTGAATCCCTGCGGGATGTCGTGATCATCCTCGCGTCGAATCGGCCTGACCTGATCGATCCTGCGGTGCTGCGTCCGGGGCGCATTGATCGCAAGATCAAAGTCAGCCGACCGAATCGCGAGTCGGCCGCCGAGATCCTGAAAGTCTATCTTACGGAGGAGCTGCCGCTGGACTCTTCTGTCATCGCCGACCGCGGCGGAGACAAGACGAAGGCCTTTGCTTCGCTGGTGGATGAGGTCATCGATACCATCTACAAACGAACGGATGAAAACCGGCTGCTTTCCATCCGCCTCCGGAGCGGCCAAAACAAGGTGCTCTATCGGGGTGATCTCGTGAGCGGAGCGATCCTTTCGTCCATCGTTCAGCGCGCGAAGGAAAAGGCGATCGATCGCATGATCCAATCCGGCCAGTCGGCAGGGCTCATCGCGAAGGATCTCTCTGATTCCGTATTGGAAGAGTTCCGTGAAGGGGAGATGCTGCCGCCGGACGATGCGGCGGAAGAGTGGTTGAAGTTGCTCGATCATCATCCTGAACAGGTCGTCGGGGTGTCGTCCTTCCGGCGTGGCCGGCAGACGGAAGAGCGATTGATCAATCAGATTATCTAATGATGCGTCTCTTTGGGATTGAAACAGAGTACGGCATTACGCGTGAAGATCTCGATGAGGTAGATCCGGTCGTCGAGTCGATGGAGCTGGTGCGGGCGCATTTGACTGCGTCGTTCGAACGGCGCTGGGACTATGGCGGCGAAGATCCGCATGACGATGCCCGGGGGTTCCGGGTGTCCGGGCTCCAGCAGGATAAGGAAGAAGACGATTTTGCCAAGGTCGATGCGCACCGGCCTTTTTCATTTCATGAGATGAAAAGCGACCTGGTGCTGCCGAACGGCGCCCGCTTCTACAACGACCATACGCACCCGGAATATTCGACTCCGGAATGCCGGACGTTACGCGATCTGCTCGCGCACGATCGAGCCGGTGAGCGGGTCGTGCAGCGTGCAGCCGAGCGGAGAAATCGAACCCTCGGTGGCCCGCACGTGCAGCTCTATAAGAACAATACCGACCTGCATGGCCATAGCTATGGCTGCCACGACAACTATCTCGTCTCGCGCTCGATTCCGTTTCCTCAACTGGTCGCAGGTCTGTTGCCGTTCTTAGTCAGTCGCCAGGTGATTGCCGGTGCAGGAAAAGTCGGCATCGAGGCGCAGGAGAGCGGATTCGTTCCGGGACAGTATCAGCTCTCCCAACGAGCGGATTTCATGGAAACGGATCTGAGCGTCGATACGATGCATAACCGGCCCATTCTGAATACCAGGGATGAGCCGCATGCCGATCGGGCGAAGTATCGGCGGCTGCATCTGATCATCGGCGATGCGAACATGTGCGAGTATGCGACGGCGCTGAAGGTGGGCACGACACAGATCGTCCTCGACCTGATCGATCGCGGAGGCGTTCCTGCGATTGAACTGGCCGATCCGGTTTCGGCGGTGAAGCAGATTTCGCGAGATCCTGACCTCAAGGCGGTCGTGCGGCAGAAGCAGGGGCCGGCTCTTTCCGGGGTGGAGATTCAGGAACAGTATTATACGGCGGCCAGACGCATGCTGGCCGGCGCCGATGCTGAAACGGACTGGGTGTTGCACGAATGGGGTGAGACCCTGCGTTTGCTCACACAGGATCGCAGTCAATTGGTCGGTAAGCTCGATTGGGTGACGAAGCTGTGGCTGCTGGAGACCTTCGTCCGGGAAGAGCGAATCGGCTGGGATAATCCCTGGCTGGCGAGTCTGGATCTCGAATATCACAACGTGAATGCCGATCGTGGGCTGTATCTCGGCCTGGAAGCCGAAGGCAAGGCCTGGCGCATGACGACGGAGGCCGACATTGAGCTGGCCATGTCTGCCGGCCCTCACGATACCCGCGGCGGGTTGCGCGGATTGTGTGTGCGGCGGTTTCCCGATCAGATCAAATCGATGCAGTGGGAACGTATTCAGTTCTTGGGCGGGTTGAAGGGGAAGACCCTGGAGATGGGCGACCTGTTTGATCCGACCGAGGTGAGGGCCTGTGCCGAGATCTTTGAACGGGCGGCTTCTCCGGCCGATGCGGTTGTCGCCTGGGATATAAGAAAGGAATTACAGTCATGATCTACCAGATGATGCCTGAGCGACGCGAGGGGCCGGTTGATCCGATGCCGAAGGCGCCGAGCCCGTCTGAAGAGGGCGGCGGGCCACGACGCCCCGATACCGGGTCGCCCGACAAGGACAGTTTGATGAAGCGGATGAAGAAGGTCGATCCGAAGCAGGCCGAGCGGTACCGGCAGCGGACAGGGGAATAAGGATGGCTGCCGAGCCGAGGTTTTTGCTCGCCGAACGCGCGTCCTCAGAAGGACCTCGTTCGATGCGCGCCGGAACCCCCGGCTACGGCGGCCATCATAGAAAAGAAGGGGTAAGGTAAGAGGATGGGGATGCAGGGAGATTTTTTTCAGTTGTTGAAGGAGCAGGGTTATCAATTCGGTCAGCCTGCGGCTGCCGGATCGGGTGTCGATCTGCCGAGCGCGACGACGATTCTCGCGTTCAAGTATCGTGATGGCGTCCTCGTTGCCGGTGATCGCCGGGCGACGGCCGGCAATATGGTGATGTACGACCGGACGGACAAGGTCCTCGAAATCGATCGCCATAGCGTGATGGCCATCGCGGGGGTTCCGGCTACGGCCTATGAAATGGTGCGGATCCTGGAACACTCGTTCAAATACTACCGGCGGACCCAGCTCCAGGAGCTGAGCTTCGAGGGAAAATTGCGGGCGGTATCGAAGTTGTTGAAGGAAAATGTCGCCGCAGCCCTTGCGGGAACCGGCGCCGTAGTGCCGGTGTTTGCCGGTTATGACTTCGAGCAGGGCGCGGCCAAGATATTCTTCTACGACATTCTCGGGGCCGAGTTTGAAGGGGTCGAATATGCGGTGTCAGGTTCCGGGTCGCCGACGATCCGCGGCATTCTGCACTATGTGAATACCTGGGGCGAGCGTCCCCTGGCTGTGATGACGGAAGAAGAGGCGACCGTGCAAGCATTGCGTCTCTTAACCAGTGCAGCCGAGTTTGATTCGGCGACCGGCGGTGTGAATCGGGAGGCGAGTCTCTATCCGGTCATCAAGTTCATTACGCAGGAAGGGCTGAGGACCGTCCCGGACTCCACGTTGAAACAATTGTTCGAAACGAAGGTGTCGCGCCATGTATGAAGAGCCGTATCGGTGGGTAGAAGCAGTCGGCAATCGCCGGACCTATCTCGATGAGCAGTTTAGGCAGGGAAGTCCGGTGGTAGCCCTGGGCTACGACGGGGGCATTCTCTTGACGACCGTCAGCAAGGGGACGTCGAAGCTGTACGAGATTTATGATCGCATCGCTCTGGGAGGTATGGGGCATCCAGCGGATCTGGAAAAGCTCCGATTCAGCCTATTGGAGATGGCGCATACCGAGGGGTTCAACCGGTCCCCGTCAGACGTGACCGGCTCGCGGTTGGTGAAGTACGGGATTGCTCCGGTCATCAAACAGGCTTTTGAAGAAGTCTATAAGGCGCCGTTCATCGTCAGGATTGTCCTGGCCGAGTTGGGTCAGAAGCCGGAGAAGGATACGCTGCTCACGATCAACTATGATGGGACGTTCGAAGAGCTTAAGGAATATGCCGTGCTGGCCGCAACGAAGCAGGCGCAGGCGCGGATGCAGGAGTATCTGAAGGCTCAGAAACCGTCTCCCTGCCCGCTTGAGCAGGGTTTGCAGTTGGCTCTGCGCACCTGGGCGATCGGATCGCTTGCGCATCAGCAGGATTCTGCAGAGGCGTCGGCTGATGGCGGGCATGAGACCAGTCGCGAGACGATCGCATCAATTCCCGATCAGACTGCGTTGCTCGCGCATCTCCGTGAGGTGCTGGCGGACAAGACGCTGGAATGCGCGGTCCTGGAGCGGCAGCAGGTCGGTTCATCCAAATATCGCGCGCTGAAGCCGGCCGAGCTCGCACGGTTGCTTCCCGGCGACTTTCAGACCGTTGTGAATCGCTAACATGCTGAACCGAATATTCGGGCTTGAAACGGAGTACGGACTCCTTGTCAACCAGGATCGCCCCGATCACTCACCGACATGGTTTGCCCACCAGATCCGCAATTATCTGTTCCAGGTTCAGCACCGAGGGGTGCTCGACCTGCACCATCGCGGGCACGATGAGCCTCCGGGGAACGGAGGCTTTCTCACGAATGCCGGACGGATGTATCTCGACATGGGGCACCTCGAATATGCCTCTCCCGAATGTCAGTCGCTCGTGGATCTCGTCGCGGTCGATCGGGCCGGGGATCAATTGTTACAGGAGGCGATTGAGGCTTTGGGTTTTGGCGAGACCATTTCGCTCATCAAAAACAACATTGACCATGAGACCGACGCGACGTTTGGATCGCACGAGAACTATCTGGTCACGCGCCGGTTTCCCTTCAGTCGAAGAGGGTTGAGTCCTCTCGTCACCTTCCTGGTCACCAGACAGATTTTCACCGGTTCCGGCCGTATCGGGGCGGCGAATCCGCAGGATGCCTGGATTCAGGTGGATCGTCTGATCGTGCCGCGCGGGGCGCTGCGTTCGCACGGTTCCCAGACGATGATTCCCTATCAGATTTCACAGCGGGCCGATCATATCGTGAATGATTTTTTCGAGTGGGTGCAGCAGAACCGCGCGATCGTGAACACGCGGGACGAACCGCTGGCAGATCCCAATCAATACCGGCGCATTCATTTGCTCCTCGGCGACTCGAACATGGCCGAGGTCGCCACGGCGCTCAAAATGGGTACGACGGGATTGGTGTTGCAGTTGATCGAAGAGGGGAAGGCGCCGGCCGGCGTGGAGCTCGATGAGCCGGTCGAAACACTGCAAGAAATCTCACAAGATCAAGAGCGCCAATGGATCGTGCGGTTGCAATCAGGTAAGACGATTTCAGCGATCGATATTCAGGAGCAATTTCTCGCGGCGGCGCGGGATGCCTACGCCGGGCAGGATGAGGAGACGGACTGGGTGCTCGATCAGTGGGAATCAGTCCTGACGGATTTGCGCGGTGACTATGCCAAGCTGGTCGGGCGTGTCGACTGGGCCTCCAAATTGTGGCTGCTCGAATCCTTTCGTGAAGCCGAACAGTTGGAATGGCAGGATCCGGCGCTCAAGAGTCTCGACCTCGAATATCATAATTTGCGCGCGGATCGCGGCCTCTATTTTGGGCTGCTCGAAGAGGGGCGAGTGCCTCGCATGACGACGGACAAGGCGATTGCCCTTGCCATGGAACATCCTCCACGCAATACGCGCGCCTTCGGCCGGGGAGAGCTGATTCGACATTTATTAGCGGCAGGTCCGGCTGAGGCGCTTGATGATCAGGCTCAGGGCCGGCAGTTCTTTCCGGCCTATGTCATCAATTGGTCGATCATTCAGGTCGACGGGCGTACACCGTTTCCCATGCCCGATCCCTTCAAAACCTATGTTCAGGATGTTCGCACCTACCTTCAATCTGCTTGATTGGTCGCTCTCTCATCCGGCGACTGTGTCGCATAACACGTTGATTCTATGAAAACACCGGCGTGGTGGTATGCTTGTCAGGGCTCGGACGATTCTTCCCGATACCGGCAGGAGGTGCACGATGAAAGCACGGACGTGGATGATGCAATACGGTGTGGCGATGCTACTCTCGTGCGCGTTCGCCCTGATCCTTGGACAAGTTCCGCTCTTTCGCGAGACGGCGGTGGGGAAATTAGCCGCCTCAGATCTGGTCCAGTTTCTTGGCTACGGTTGCACGATCGCACTCGCCTGGCTCGGCGCTCGTCAGTTGGCGGCCGATCCTCCCGAGGAATGGAAATGGCTGTCGCCCTATCGGGCCTTGATTCTTCCGGTCACGACGCTGGTCACGGTAATTCTGGCCTACGGCATCCTGTTGCTGGTGGGTGGGCCGTTTCTGAATAAGTCCGCCAAGGGGATCTATAACTGGATGTTTATCGTGGGGATTGTGGCTGCCATTGCGTGGCTCATTGTTACCTGGGTTAGAACCTGTGCTCCGCTCGTCGCTGCGACTGCTCTCCGTCGATTGAAGAAAGCCGCTTAGCCGATACGTTTCCGGTGACGGCCTCCTGGTCGGGGCCGCCAGGTTAGTTATCGCGTGCGACTCACAAACTCGACGATTCTGTTTTCCGCCCAGTAGGCGTCTTCACCGTTTTGGCTCAAGCTGAAGAACCCGCAATGTCCGCCATGGCGAGGCGCCAGCAGGGTGATACTTTGATTTTCGATGAGTTCAGGACTGGTGAATAGAGAATAGGGAATGAATGGATCGTCTTGGGCGGTAATGATTAATGTCGGGACTGCGATTTGATGCAGCACATGCCGAGCCCCTGCGCGATCATAGTAGTCTGGGCCATCCCGGTAGCCTCCATCGCGGGCGGTGTAGTAGTCGTCGAACTGACTGATGGTCTTCATCGAACCCATTGCACGCAGGTCCCACTTCCCTGGAAAGAGCCCGGCCTTCCGTTTCATGCGCGCCTTGAGCCGTGACAGGAAGTGCTGGTGATAGATCCAGTTTCGTGGTTGCTCCAAGGCCTCCACGCATTGGGTCGGATCAATATTCGGGCATACAGCGATGACTCCTGCAAGGGCAGGCACAGTCCCTTCCATTTCACCGGTTGCTTTCAGCACCAGATTGCCACCCATTGAATAGCCCACGAGCCAGATGTGCGTCAGGCGGTCAACCGACGCCAGTTCTCTGACAATTTCCCGATAATCGCTGCTCAGTCCGCTGTTATAGAGGGTTGGAGTGAGGTGCTCGGTGCCGCCGCAGGTGCGCTGGTTCATCCGCACGACATTGAATCCACATCGGTAGGCTTTAGCCGCGACCCCACGCATGTAATGCGAGTCCGCGCAGCCCTCCAGCCCGTGAACAAGAATAAGCGTGGGGGACTCAGAGGGGCGTGGCTGCCAGTGGCAGATTCCGAGGAGTTGCGTTCCCGGTTCAGTGGTAAAAAGACGTTCGTGCTGAGGAATTTGTCTCAGGGAGAGATCTCTTGGCCAGTACCGTGGCGCAAGGGTCATGAGATGCGCGTTCCTGAGTATGGCTGGCGGAACAAAGTGGTGTGTGCGGTTCATCTAGCCATATCATAAACAATATCCGGCCTGGATCGTATACCGAAAGTTCAACAGATGTGACTCACTTGCAGCCCTCAAGCGGGGACGCTCATTGACCGATAACGGGACCTGGGAGTTTGTGCAAGGAGGCAGCATGTTGACAGCAATCGGCGACGTGATGCGGCGGGTGTATGAACGTGGGTGGATTACGACCAGAGACGGCAATATCAGTATGCGGAAACGGGAAGGGAAGTATCTGTACATCACGCCCTCCGGATGGCGGAAGACGATCGTTCATCCGGAGCATGTGGTTCGACTGGAGATTGTGGGCGATCCGGTGACGAAGCAACTGATTCCCAAAGTTCGAGATGGACAGCAACCGTCCGGCGAACTCTGGATGCATTGGAATCTGCAACGGGACTCCAAGAAGACGCGGACGGTGGTCCACGTTCATGCGACCCACATTGTTGCGGCGATCTATGCAGGAGTGGACTTACAGGCTATGAGCGCTGAGTTTCCAGAGATCTCACGTTATACCAGGGTCGGTCGGACCGTTTCAGCCTTACCGGCGCTTTCTCGCGATCTGGCTGATGCCACGGCTGAATGTTTTGGGCTGCAGAAGGACGGGACGCTCGAATTCGACATTGTTGGGCAGGCGAACCACGGAGTCTGCGCGGTGGCCGCGGACCCATGGGCCGCCTATGAGCATATCGAGCGATTGGATCATATTTGCGAGATCGTTCTGAAAAGCGGTGTCGCCGCACGCGCGTTCAATCAACGGGTATCGAGTCTGGCGGCATAATCGAACGACAGCTGAAACGAAAAGAGGGCTGACGGCATTTTCCCGTCAGCCCTCTTTCTATATTGGCTCCCCGGGCAGGACTCGAACCTGCGACCAGCCGGTTAACAGCCGGCTGCTCTACCAACTGAGCTACCGGGGAACGTAGAGTGCAATAGAGGCGGGACCCATTCTAGCAAAACTTCTTGCGGAGAGGGAGTCTTTTTTAGACGTCAAAGTCCTCAGTTTCATCTTCGTCGGAAGAGGCATCCGTATTGCCGTCGGCTAACGCGGCATAGTGTTTCGCCCAGGTCAGATAGAGATTCCCGCTATCCCGCATCGTATCGGCCGCTTTCACGAGCTTATCGACGAGTTCAGGATCTTTCCCTGAGGCTTGGATTTGCGCCGCGCGTCGCTCGATCGCCTTGGGGTATTGCGTGATCAGGCCTGAGATCTCTGCGAGGAGCTCATTGATGACGTTGTCTTCAGTGTCCATGGGTCCCTCTTCTCTCAACAAAAAACCCCATAGCGCGGACGCTATGGGGTTTCCCGTTATTCACATCGTAATGGATTAGCCTTGGTAGGCTTGTCCCAGAGCTGCTGACTCGCCTTTTTTCGCCATCAGCTGACCGGTGGCGCTCACGGCCTGCATCTCAATCGCATTGTGTTTTGCGGCGTCGCACACGACTACGCACAGTTCGCACCCCTTGCAGCGATCAATATTGACCTCGGCGACCATCTTGCTGGAGTTCAGGTCCAGACAGTTGGCTTCCGGGCAATACATGATACAGAGGCGGCAGCCCTTCTTGGCAGTGCATTTCTCATCGATGACTTGCGCTACGTTATACATGCGACGTAGTTCCTTCTCTTACGCGGCTACGGCAGGATTGCCGACTCGTAACTCGATCTTGTTCTTATCCGCCCATTCGCTGGCGATCTCATATGCGGCCTTCACAGTCGCCAGATTCTTGGCGAGCAGCATTTCTTTCTTGGCGAACTTCTTCTTGATCGCTTCATCCAGCGATGCCGTACCGCCGGAGGCGACGAATTTCTTTCCAAACCGCTCCTGAAGCGCACCATCCAAGGCTTCCATCGAGACGCACTTGGTAATGCCCGCCACAGATCCGATCATGGCCATGTTCGTGGACAGCTCGGTCCCCGCGACTTCGATGGCGAGCTCGGTCCCAGCGATATAAAACAGGGCGACGTTCAAATCTTTGAGCCGCTGAATGTCTTCCTCTGACAGAAGGGGCTGCGCGGAGTTAATAACCACGACGCCGCCTTCCTTCACGCCGGAATAAAACGGCATCGTGTAGCTTTTTCCCATCGTGATGACCTGGGGATGGAATACCTGGATTACGTCAGGGAATACCAATTCTCCGCGGTCATAGATCCGTTCAATTCCGATACGACAATAGCTCTCTGCAGGAGCCATCCGCTTCTCGGCCCCGAAGAATGGGTTGGAGATCGAAAACTTTCCGTCCCGGTTGGCGGCCATGGCCAAGACATGGGCTGCGGTGACCGCGCCTTGTCCGCCTAAACCCGACATCCGGATATTGAGTCTCTTCTTAATCATGGACAACCTCCGGTTTCGTTAGGCTTGCCCGGCCAATTGCTTGGCGGCCGCTTTCCGTTCTTTATCCTTCGCCGCTAGTTCGGCCAGCAATTGCTTGGCCGGCTCGCTGACGTATTCCTTGTAAGCGAACCGCTCGGTCGGCTTTTCGGAGTCACGCATTTCCTGGAGGCCTTCCATGCTGTTCTTTCCGATTTCCAGAATGCAGGGCGTATAGAGCTGGAGATAGGTCGGACCGATTTCGCGAGCGATATGCACGGCGTTCCGGATGACTTTCTCGACCAGGGATGGCTTGCTGACGGTGCAATTCACCACGTAGTGACAGCCGGATTCGCGGGCAATCTCGGGCAACCGGACCTTGTCGAACAGCTTGCCGACCGGAGCCATCTTGGCGACGAAGCCCTTCTGCATCAGTCCGCTCTCCTGGCCGCCGGTGTTGGCGTAGAGTTCATTGTCGAAGCAGATGGTAGTAAACTTTTCCTGGCGGAACCAGGCTTGAAGGGTCATATCGAGGCCGATGTCAACGGTTGCACCGTCGCCGGCGAGGACCACGACATCCTTTGTCCGGCCTGGAAAGCGGACGCTCAGGGCGCGCTTCAACCCGGACGCGATGGCGTTCTGGTTGCCGAAGAGAGAGTGAATGTTGTGGACGGCCACCATCGGAAACACCAAGCTGGTGCAGCCGGTTGAACCGACCATTACAGTGTCTTCCGGATTGGGGAGTGAGGCCAGGATATAGCGGAACGCCATAGACTCCGGGCAGCCGGCGCAGAGTGAGTGCTGTTCGATGAGTTCTTTGCTGTTACCGATATCTTTCCAGCCACGATCTTCCTTGCCGTAAGTCGCGCTCTTCACCAGATCCTGGTAATCCGACGGCATGATGTCATAGAGGGCTTCTGAAATTTGAATACGTTCTTTGCTCATATATGCCTCCTCAAGGCGTCTCGTTCGAAATTAGGTAGCGTGCCCGTTCGTTAAGTTGCTCAGCTTCCGCGACCAGCCAGGGAGACGGTCTTCATCCCGAGGACTGTCTTGATTTCCTGAACGATGATTTCCGGCGGCATCGTCATGCCTCCGCACACACGCGGACCGGAATGGACCCGATGGTGATTGGGGATCGTCGCTTTGATTTCTTTCGCAAGCCATCCGGTGACGTTAAACTCCGGCACGAAAATATGCTTCGCGTTTTTCGTGGCTTCCCGAATCTCTTCTTCCGGCCAGGGGCGTAAAGACTTTACTTTCACCAGTCCGCAGCGGATCCCTTCATCCTCTAACAGTCGGATGGCTTCGCGTCCCTGTGAGACGGCTGTCCCGGAGGCCACGATCATGATGTCTGCATCGGTATTCTCGGTATCGACCAATCCGTTGATCCACTTGATGGTATGTTTTCTTGAGCGTTCAACTGCGGCCCAGATTTCCTGCTGCCAGCTGGCATGAGTCGCGTAGCTGATGTAATTACTCTTCATGACGAAGGGGTCGCGCATCATCCGGACCGGTGGGCATTCCATGTCCATGCAGGGAACCGGTGAGCGATACGGGTCGTAGGGCGGCAAGCACATGTCAGCCGGTGTGAGATTCACAACGTCTTTCGTGTGCGTGACAAAGAATCCGTCGCAGCAGAGCGCGAGGGGCAAGTGCACGTCCGGCTCTTCCGATACCATGTAGCCCTTGAGGATCCAATCAAAGAAGTCTTGGGCAGTTTCGGCATGCCAGACGAGCATGCCGGTATTCAAGAGATACGCGATTTCGAGTGTGTCCGGTTGAATGGAGAGCGGCGAGTTGATGCCGCGGCACGTGACGATCATCTGAATCGGCAACCGTGCACCGGACCACATGGGGAAGTTTTCCATGGCGCGCATCGTGCCGGGGCCCGCGGTCGTCGTAAAGACTCGAGCGCCACCGAATGCGGCGCCAGCACATTGGGACATGACGGCAAATTCGCTTTCGCCGCGGAAGTAGTCACCGATATAGCCTTCAGCGAACAATTCGCCGATCAACGCCGCTGCTTCGCTCTGCGGGGTGATCGGATAGGCAATCATGACGTCGCAACTGGCGCGACGCAGCGCTTCCTTGATGACCTCGCTGCCTGTATAGAACGACGGGGTACGAGGGGCGTCGTTCATCATTGTCCAGGTATCGGTAAAGGTCTGTCCTTTTTTATTCTTTGTCCCGATGAGGGATTTATTTTCTGCCATGGACCTAGCCTCCTTTCACTGCACAGGGAGTTTCAAGCGGTTTAGTTTGACGCCCCGCTCTTGGCTGACGTCAGCCGTGGTTGGACTGTCCCTTTCAACTTTCTCACCCAATCTGCCAGGGTCATGATCTTTTCGACGGATGCATCACGGAATGAGAGCATCGCGTCTTCATGGCCGGCCTGAGCACACATTGCAATTGTGTAGCAGGAGGTCCCGCCCCGAATAATCTTGAGCGACAGGTTCGCCTGGTGGCAGTGCACACCGATGAACATGCAGCAATCAATCTTGTTGTGCCAGATTGTCAGATTCGGATGGTTGGGATTGATTTCAACTTCAGGATTGATCTTGGGGTACTTGGGGCGATAGTCAGGCATGGGAATCAGCATGGGCTTTTGGCCTGGCTGCACACATTCCTTCAGGGTGTTGTACAAGTGGCGGATTGCCGTGGCCTTCTTGGCAGCCTTTTCATTCCATGCCCAGAGCACCAAGGGGCCGGGGAAGAGAGTTGGCACTTTGGCCATCAAGAATTGCTTGGCAGCTTCTTCATAGGCCTTTTCTTCGGAGACAATGACGCCGTTGATGTGGGCTTCGCCCGGGTTCGGTAACCGAATGCCCATACTGGCGGCAGCGGGGGGCAGAAAGTGTTCTGGTCCTGGAAGCACGCGGTATTGACTCATTACGCCTTACTCTCCGGGCAAAAGGGTGAAGGTCCTCAGCAACGACTCAGTTCTGACTCTTGAATCCTGTCGACACTCTAAGCTTTTCTCCACACCTTCTGCAACCTCGCAAAAGGCCCACCTTCCTGAGCTTTTGGGCTATAAAAGCAGGTTTAGATTAGGCCTTTAGGGACTGCCAACTGTGTACTCGGAACGTGTGATTCTGACTCCAAATTGGCGGACATTATAGGGGGCCGACTTTTTCCTTGTCAAACACGATATGGCCGATTCTGATCTGAATCGCCCCTCGTCAAAATGTATTAGTTGCCCGTGTTCTCGTGTTCTATTGATGCGTCAGGGGAGCTGTTCACAGGCGGCTGGAGCGCCGAGAATACAGGCCTGCTCAAAGTCCTCTTTGGCGAGCCGACCGTGGTGTTGTTCCTGGTAGAGTTTGCCTCGCATCAAAAGAGCCTGGACGTGGGTAGAGTCTATGTCGATAACGACACTCAAATCATCAATAGCTTGCGCAGACTGATTCAGCTTTTGATGGAGCTCCCCTCGGAGGAGATAGGCTTCTTTTTGAGAATGGGCCCAGCTCTCAGAGACTGATGAGTTGAGAATCCGATTGAGGGTCGTCATCGCAGGCCCCCATTGTTTAGTAGATATCAGTTTGCGGGCCTGGGCGGTCGTAACGCGAATGAGCCGCTGGCGGGCGATATCAAAAAACGGATCGATTTCCAAGGCCTGCGTGTAAGCATTTTCGGCCACTTCGGGCTGATTCAGCCACGTACTGACATCCCCTTGTCCGAGGAGTGCCCATGGATTTCTTGCGTCCAAAATGAGGGCACGGTCAAAATCCATTCGGGCGTAGTCGATGTACTCAGAGTATTCGCTTGGGCGAGACTTGTTGGAATAGGCCAGAGAAACCCTCTTTAGATAGGTCTGCCCCCTGACAATCAACGGATCTACGAACTGAGGATCCAGCGCTGCGGCTTGTGACGTCAGGTCGATTTTCTGACGAAGGTTGTGTGAATGGAGGGCAGTCTCCAGGAGGTGGCGTGCCTGTTCTTGTGGCCCCGTGCGCCCTGGCGGCTCGATTGCAAGTGTGCGCACACCTGATGGCGGCGTAAGTGTCTCGCGGAGCTGTGCCTTGAGCTCGGCGTTTTCCTTTTGTAATTGTCTGAAATGTGCGGCTAATTGTTCTTCGGATCGCCATCGACGAACAGCCTCTTGGAGATGATCCAAATTCACCACGGCTCGAATGCGAATGGTGAAAACCGGTCGATCGTGCTCAAAGCTGCGCCGAGATTCCAGCACGTCCGTCCTGGTAATGGCCGCAGCGAGCGTTCGAATCTCTAGGGCGCTGACGTGTGTACTCTTTCCGTTACGAACCGATTCGTAATCGTGGAAAGTTGATTCGAGATAGATCCCGGCCTCCTCAACAGCTTTGCGCTGGGCGCGTTGCAGGACCTTGTCTTCCGCTATAGCCAACGTGTCGCCGTCAGCCATGACATATTGACCTTCGGCCACAACCGTGGTTTCGGTTGCGGTGGCATCAGTGGCAACGAGAAAGAGGATGGATAGCGACAGGGTGATACGTGTGAGCGGCAGCAAAGTCGCGCGGTTCATAGTGCAACTATACCGCGCGACATCTGGCCGGACAATGCACCCAAGGTATGGGCTGCCACTTGGAGCTTAGTGGGAGGCAAGAAAGAATGGTTGTGAAATATTGAGAAGTACGGAAGTGCTGAACTTATTTGGGTAATACTTGCATGAACGGGTGAATTTCAAGCCGCTCAAAGACGCCATTCACCATATAGGGATCCTGGTTGGCGAATTGCTCGGCCTCAGCCTGTGACTCGAATTCCAGTACCATCAAGCTGCCGGATTTGTCGGTGAGCGGACCGGCAAGAATGACGCGGCCTTGTTGAGTCAATGGCTCGAGATTGGCGAGATGGGCCGGGCGGTGAATTTTCCGTTTCGCTTCTCCTTCAGGGCCGTCGTACCCAAGAATCACAAATTTCATCGTAGATCGTTCCTCGCAAATAGTCTGGTTCGCCAATTTTTGTATGATATGAATGGGGCTTAGGCAGAGCCTTCAAGAGGGCACCGGTCTTTGTATCCATGTGTTACTTCATGCCACCAACGGACTTCGGTTTCTCCAAGCTTCCAGCAGAGATACACGATTCGCCCGTCACGGGCGTGGGGAAAGTCGCACAGGCCGAGATCGATATCTTTCACGTGGACGCCCAATTCATGGATGGCATGAAGATTGGAACTAATCGTTTGCAGGCTGATCACATATTGGGTTCCCACAGGAGTTCCGCCCCCATAGAGCGCTTGTTCTGAGGCCTTTCGGACCTCGTCGCGAGTCTGGACGAGGACGGACTTGAATTGTTTGACGGTCTCCAAGTGAGTCTGGAGCTGCGGAATGAGTTGATTCGCTTCGAAAAGCGTAAACACCCGTCCCGGACCGTCCTCATCTCGATCTTCAGCCATAGATATAGATACTCCCTAGGGCTGTGTATCACAGCCAATTTCCCGGTTCAATGGGAGGGTGTGATTAGTGGAGGATAACGGGGGCAAAAAAATGTTTTGTTCTGTTGACAACGGATGGGGGCATGCGTATCATCCGCTCTAGCATTCACATTTGATGCGAATCGCTCTCCACGTAATTTCAACCTCCGGAACCTTTCTCGAATCGAAACCACACGAAGTTAGTCAGTATCGAAGTAGAAGGCGAACGCCAATAACATCCATTGATTGCATCCAATCTCTCAGGCGTTTCGGAGACCACGGTCTGAATCTTCAACACAAAAAACTTGCGTAGCCAGGGCACTGTACGAATCATCCTCTCCAATACTTACGATATCGCTGATTCAAACATAAACACACATCTGTTCCGCGCATGGTCAATCAATCTGGTAAGTCGTTTCTCATGACAACAGAGCCAATGGCTCGATAGGAGTGTTATGCAAGCTGCTAAGGGAGAGGTCATGTATTTGGCGGAGTTGAAACAGAAGTCTATCGCCGACCTGAATGAGGTGGCGCGTGACCTGAAGATCGAAGGCTCCGCCAACCTGCGGAAGCAGGAGCTCATCTTCGCCATTCTGCAAGGTCAGACTGAAAAGAACGGCGTGGTCTACGGCGAAGGTGTGCTGGAAACCCTTCCGGATGGGTTTGGCTTTTTGCGCGCCCCCGACTCCAACTACCTCCCGGGCCCCGACGACATCTATATTTCCCCTTCACAGATTCGCCGGTTCAACCTCCGTACCGGTGACACGGTCTCCGGACAGATCAGACCCCCGAAGGAGAGCGAGCGGTACTTTGCGCTCCTCAAAGTCGAGAAGGTCAATTACGAAGATCCAGAAGTGTCTCGCGACAAGATCCTCTTTGATAACCTGACCCCGCTCTATCCCGAAGAGCGGCTCAATCTGGAATTTGACCGCGAAGAGTACTGCACGCGCGTCATGGACTTAACGACACCGATAGGGAAGGGGCAGCGCGGATTGATTGTGGCCGCTCCTCGCACCGGTAAGACGATGTTGCTTCAGGCCCTCGCGCGGGCCATTCTCAAGAATCATAAGGAAGTGACTCTGATCGTTCTATTGATCGACGAGCGCCCGGAAGAAGTCACCGACTGGCAACGGCAGGTCAAGGCGGAAGTCATCAGTTCGACGTTCGATGAGCCGGCGCAGCGCCATGCTCAAGTTGCCGAAATGGTGCTGGAGAAGGCCAAGCGATTAGTCGAGCACAAGAAGGATGTGGTAATTCTCCTGGACAGCATTACGCGTCTGGCGCGTGCCTACAATACCATCGCACCGCCCAGCGGCAAGGTGCTCTCCGGCGGTCTCGATTCAAATGCGCTGCAGCGGCCGAAACGGTTCTTCGGCGCCGCGCGCAATATCGAGCATGGCGGAAGCTTGACGATCATGGCCTCCGCGCTTGTCGATACCGGCAGCCGTATGGACGACGTGATCTTCGAAGAGTTCAAAGGAACCGGCAACATGGAAGTCCATCTGGATCGTCGCCTTGCCGACAAACGCCTCTTCCCGGCGATTGATATCAGCAAGTCTGGAACCAGAAAAGAAGAGTTGCTGGTGGATAAGGATCGGCTCAACAAGATGTGGATCTTGCGCAAGGTGCTGAGTCCGTTGGGAACGATGGAAGCGATGGAGTTCCTTATGGACAAGATCGGCGGAACCAAAACCAATCAGGAATTCTTGCAATCCATGAATCGGTAAGAGACGCTTGTTTCTACCCCTGTGGTTCGGATAGAGTGTACCGTTCCTGGCGTGGGGCCAGGAACCTGAGCGAATGTTTGGCAAGGAGTCGTAGGTCATGCAAAAGGGTATTCATCCAATGTATCGGGAAGCCACGGTCCATTGCGCCTGTGGCAACTCATTCAAGACGCGCACGACCATCGGGGAAATCAGCGTCGATATTTGCGGTGCCTGTCATCCGTTCTTTACCGGCACACAGAAAATTATCGACACCGAAGGACGGGTCGAACGGTTTAAGAAGAAGTACGCGAAGAAGGACAAGTAGCCACTCTACGTGTCATAGAAGAGACCCTGCTTCGCCTTGGAGCAGGGTCTCTTTGTTTTTTGGCCTTTGTGAGGGCCGTATTGGGTGATCGCGCCTGAGGAATGAGAATGATGGAAGCCGCCTTGCTCAAAAAATGGGAGTCTGTGGCATCGCGATTTCAAGAGTTGACCGATCAACTCATGGACCCCTCTGTCGTCAGCCAGCCGAGTCAGCTGCACAAGTTGAGTAAGGAGCGGATGGATCTTGAACCGGCGGCCCAGATGTTTGAGACCTACCGAGGCAACGTCCGACAGCTTGAAGAGGCGGCGCAGATTCTTGCTGATCCCTCAGCCGGTAGTGACATGCATAAGATGGCGACAGACGAAACGAATGAGTTGCAGCGGCAGCAAGCGACAATGGAAGAGCAGGCCAAAGAGTTCTTGATTCCGAAAGATCCACGGGACGAGAAGAGTCTGCTGTTGGAAATCCGGGCCGGGACCGGTGGAGATGAGGCCGCCTTATTCGCCGGAGAACTCTTCCGCCTCTACAGCAAGTATGCAGAGCGGAAAGGGTTCAAGGTTGATACGGTCGAGGCCACGGAAACCGGCATAGGCGGATATAAGAACATCACGGCATTGATCGAGGGCAAGGGGGCCTACAGCCATTTCAAGTACGAAGCCGGCGTGCATCGTGTACAGCGCGTGCCGGTGACGGAAGCAGCCGGTCGGATCCATACGTCCACCGTTACGGTGGCGGTCATGCCGGAAGTCGACGAAATCGACGTCAAGATCGATCCGGGAGATCTTCGAATCGATACTTTCTGCTCCTCTGGCGCCGGCGGGCAGAGCGTCAATACGACCAAGTCTGCGGTGCGCATTACCCATATCCCCACCGGGGTTGTAGTGAGTTGCCAAGACGAACGGTCGCAGCTCAAGAACCGCACGAAAGCCATGCGGACCTTGCGTGCGAGAATCGTGGAAGCGGAGCGCGAGAAGCACGACGCGGAGATCGCGCAGAATAGAAAATCTCAGGTCGGAACCGGCGAGCGGAGCGAGAAGATTCGTACCTACAACTTTCCGCAGAATCGTGTCACTGACCATCGGGTCGGTATGACGTTGCACAAGCTCGAATTGGTGATGGAAGGCGATCTGGATGAATTCGTCCAGGCGTTGAAAGCACAGCAGCAGCAGATCGACACAGCCAACGTGTAGGGGATAATGGCGGCCCTTGTCATGCCAGAGCTGAAGACGGTGGGTGCTCTCGTTGCGTGGGCCCGGCAGTCCTTGGTCCAAGCCGGGGTGAGCAATGGAGTGCAGGAGGCGATGTGGCTCTTGGAGCACGCGCTTGAGGTACGAAGCCATCAGCTGGTGAGCCTGATGGACCGGTTGGTATCTCCCGATGTCTGGGGCCGCGTTGAGATCCTGGTCGCGCGGCGAGTAGCCCGCGAACCGCTTCAATATCTGCTTGGCACACAAGAGTTTTGCGGCCTCGAATTTTCTGTCAGCCCCGCCGTATTGATTCCCCGCCCTGAAACGGAATTGCTGATTCATCAGGTCATCGGCCGCGTACAATCTCTTTCCGAAGCCACCATTGTCGATGTGGGAACGGGCTCCGGCTGCGTGGCCGTCACATTGGCCGCTCGTCTGAATGGGCAGCGCATCTTCGCGATCGACCGCTCGTCTGAGGCGCTCGCGGTGGCGATGACCAATGCAGCGAGGCATGCGGTCAGCGGCCGTATTGAATGGCTTGAAGGCGATTTACTGGCGCCGTTGCGAGGACGGTTGCCTGAGGGGGCGGTGGATCTGGTTGTGTCGAATCCTCCGTACATCTCTGAGTCGGATTGGGCCGGCCTGGAGCCGGAGGTGCGGGTATTTGAGCCGCGCATGGCACTGGTCGGGGGAGAGCAGGGAACCGAGTTTCACGAGCGGTTGCTGCGTGAGTCCCGGGAATTTCTCGCTCTAGGCGGACTGCTTGTGATGGAAATTGGTGCAGGCCAAGCCCCGCTCGTCCGGCAGTTGGCAGAACAGATTGGCGGGTATACAGCGCTTCGTATCATCGAAGATGCGGCAGGGATTGAGCGGGTGGTCATAGCTCAGCGGGTGGAATAGGAAGCAAGACGTCGATGGATGAGATTGTCATTACTGGTGGAAATCGGTTGCGTGGAGAAGTCCGGATCAGCGGGGCGAAGAACTCCGCCCTTCCCATTCTTGCCTCGACCATCTTAGGTGGCGGCGAATGCGTCATTACGAACGTCCCCCGTGTGGTCGATGTCCTGACGATGGGGAAACTCCTCGGCATTCTGGGGGCTCAGGTCTCCCATGAGGCCAACCGCGCCGTCATTAAAGCTGATGTGATTCATTCCACGGAGGCGCCGTACGACTTGGTGAAAACCATGCGTGCCTCAGTGCTGGTGTTGGGGCCGCTGCTCGCCCGTTGGGGGGAAGCGAAGGTCTCGTTGCCGGGTGGTTGTGCGATCGGTTCGCGACCGGTAAATCTTCATTTGGCCGGGTTGGCAAAATTAGGAGCTGACATTTCGATCGAGCATGGGTATATCACCGCGAGGGCCAAGCGGCTGAAGGGTGCGCGGATCTACTGCGACACTACGACGGTGACCGGGACGGAAAATCTGATGATGGCCGCCTCCCTTGCCGAGGGGACGAGCGTCATCGAAAATGCGGCGAAAGAGCCTGAAATCGTAGATCTCGCTGAGTTTTTGATCAAACGCGGTGCCCGTATTGCCGGGGCCGGGACGGACGTGCTCACGATTGAAGGGGTGCGGGAACTGCACGGGGCCGATCATGAGGTGATCCCCGATCGAATCGAAGCCGGTACGCACCTTGTGGCGGGGGCGATTACGGATGGAGATATCACGGTTACCCATTGCCGTCCGGTGCATCTTGAAGCGGTCCTGATGAAGTTGCGGGAAGCGGGTGCGGATATTCAGGTTGAGGCCCAGACGGTGCGGATCAAACGGAATGGCCGGCTGAAGGGGACGGATATCCGGACCTTACCGTTCCCGGGGTTTCCGACGGATATGCAGGCGCAGATGGTCGCGCTGATGGCGATTACGGAAGGCACGAGCGTCGTGACAGAGACGGTCTTTGAAAGCCGCTTTATGCATGTAGAAGAGTTGCGGCGGATGGGCGCGGATATTCGAGTCGAAGGTAATCGCTTGATTGTCACAGGACGCCCCACGCTGACAGGGGCGCCGGTCATGGCCTCGGACCTTCGCGCCAGCGCAGGGCTCATTCTGGCCGGTTTGGCCGCCGAGGGTGAAACCGAAGTACAGCGGGTGTATCACCTCGATCGAGGCTATGAACGTATTGAGGAAAAACTGCGGGCTGTCGGGGCGAACATCGAGCGCCGGAAGGCGGGCCTCACCACAGGAGTCCGTTAACAGGATGCTGAAAACGTCTGCCAGCGGCGTTCTCGCTTCGCTTAGAGGCTCAACGTACGGCGCAGAGTACGATTCGCCTCTTCGCTCGCTGCGGCCTTGCTGGGCGGCCATTTTGAGCATCCTGTGTGTCCGTTCGGCGTGGTTTCAGTCATTGGAGTCCGCCATGTCTATAGCACTCAAGAAGAGTTGTTCCGCAGCCTGTTAGAGGAATTTATGCTGACGATTGCGCTCTCAAAGGGGAAGTTGATCGAGCCGACGCTGGAACTGTTCCGTCTGGCGGGCTATGAAAGTGCTGCGCTGGTGGGGGAAAGCCGGCGGTTGATTTTCCCTTGTCCTGAGATCGACACCACCTTCCTGGTTGTGCGTCCGAGTGATGTCCCGACCTATGTGGAATATGGCGGCGCGGACGCCGGGATCGTCGGAAAAGACGTGTTGATGGAGCAGGACAGTGACGTCTATGAGCCGTTGGATTTACTGTTTGGAGCGTGTAGAATCTCGGTCGCTGCGCTCCGGGCCGAGGTCGCGTGCGACCGGCTTTCATCCAAGGTGCGCGTCGCGACGAAATATCCCAGGATCACCGAGCGCTTTTTCAACCAGCGCGGGGTCCCGGTCGAAATCATCAAGCTGTACGGCTCAATTGAGTTAGCGCCGGTTGTGGGACTGGCAGACCGGATCGTCGATCTCGTCGAGACCGGAAGTACGCTCAAGGCGCACGATCTGGTCGAAGTGGATCTGATTGCCCAGTCGACCGCACGTTTCATTGCGAACCGGGCAAGTCTCAAGCTCAAACATGCACCACTGATGGATATGATTCGCCGGCTGCGGAAGGCCGTGGCGGCTTCTCAGAAAGCAGCATCGATGCCCCGTGGTAAAGCAGGATCGAAACGAGCCTCCACCTCAGCGAAGGATCGCGCATGAAAATTCTCACGCAGGCTGATCGATCGTTTGCCGCGACCGTGAAGAAGGTCGCCTTGCGCGGGGCGGTCCAGAGCAGTGCGGTTGAAAAAACCGTCAGGACGATTCTCCAAGCAGTCCAACGCGGCGGCGATCGCGCGGTCTTGCGCTATACGAAACAGTTTGATCGTGTGGCGCTCAAGGCCGAGGCGCTCAGAGTATCTCCCGAAGAAATCAAAGAGGCCTATCACCATATCCGGAAAGACGAAGGTGATGCCCTGCGGTTCGCCGCGCAACGGGTCACCGCGTTTCACGAGCGCCAGCGTACGAAGACCTGGATGTATCAGGATGATACCGCCACGTTGGGGCAGGTAGTCACGCCGGTGGATGCGGTGGGCGTTTATGTGCCGGGTGGCAAAGCGGTCTATCCGTCGTCGGTGCTGATGTGCGCCATTCCCGCTAAAGTTGCCGGCGTCGAGCGAATTGTGATGGTTACGCCGCCGCAGAAGGGCCCTATTAATCCCTATTTGCTGGTGGCGGCGGATATTGCCGGGGTGACGGAGATCTATCGCGTCGGCGGCGTGCAGGCGGTTGCGGCCCTTGCCTATGGCACCAAGACCATCGCGAAGGTCGACAAAATTGTCGGGCCGGGAAATATCTACGTGGCGACGGCGAAGCGCCTGCTCTATGGAACAGTCGGCATCGACATGATCGCCGGGCCGAGCGAATTGCTGGTGGTCGCCGATGACGATGCGACGCCCGCTCATGTCGCCGCGGATCTGCTTTGCGAAGCCGAGCATGACGAAGATGCGCAGGTCTTTCTGGTGACGACTTCCGAGCGGCTCGCCAAAGATGTGTCGAAATTGATCGAGAGTCAGTTGAAAGGGCTGCAACGGGAGAAGATCGCCTCGAAGTCGATTGCGCGGCACGCGGTGGCCTTTGTGGTCACGACTATGGATGAGGCCATTGAGGTGGCGAACGAGATTGCTGCTGAGCACTTGACGCTCTCGGTGGACAATCCCTTCGACTATCTGGAGAAAGTCCGCCATGCGGGGGCGTTATTCTTGGGCCGGCATACACCGCCGTCTGTAGCGGATTACATTGCCGGGCCGAATCACGTGTTGCCGACCGGCGGGTCTGCGCGGTTTTTCTCGGCCTTATCCGTCCATGACTATGTGAAGACCAGCAATATCGTCCATTACACGAAAGAGGAGCTGAGGAAGGTGAAAGATCATCTGGTGCGTCTCGCGCATATCGAAGGATTCGATGCGCATGCCAAGTCGGCTGAAAGCAGGTTCTCATGAAGAAGCGCGGATCGGCAGCGCGGCAGGCCTCGATTCACCGCGCAACGAAAGAAACCGATATTTCCGTCGAGTGGACGATCGACGGCAGCGGGCAGGGGAAAATCGAAACGGGTATCCGGTTCTTCGATCACATGCTGGAACTGCTGGCAAAGCACGGCTTCTTCGACCTGACGGTCAAAGCCAAGGGCGACATCGATATCGATGAGCATCACACGGTGGAGGACGTCGGGATCGTCATGGGCAAGGCGTTGCACCAAGCGCTGGGCGAGAAGGCGGGGATCAAGCGGTTCGGGTTTGCCTCGGCGCCGCTTGACGAAACGCTTGCGCAAATCACGGTGGATCTCAGCGGCAGGCCATATCTTGTCTACAACGTGGCCTTGCCGGATCGGAAGATCAAGGCGTTTGACTTGGGTTTGTTCGAGGACTTTTTCCAGGCTTTCGTGACGCATGGCGGATTGAATCTGCACGTGAATCTCATGTACGGCCGCAACCCGCATCACATCATGGAAGCCATTTTCAAAGGGTTGGCCAAAGCCCTTGATCAGGCCACCATGCCGGAAGAACGGCTCGCGGGGAAAGTCCTTTCGACAAAGGGAATGCTGTAAGCCAACGAGCATAAGTCGACCAATAGGCAGATGAAGGGGGCAGGCTGTGTAGAGCGTGTCCCCTTTTTATTTCCAGAGACGGGAGTGGCAGGATCAGCCCGGTTGCGGTATTGTTACAACTTTCCGGGAGCTGCCAGAATTTCATGATCGCGATCATCGACTACGGCATGGGCAATTTGCGCAGTGTCCACAAGGCGTTTGAGGCCGTCGGCCATCAGGCGGTGGTGACGCGCGATGCGGGCGTGATCAAGAGCGCCAGCCATGTCGTGTTGCCTGGCGTCGGGGCATTCGGCGACTGCATGGCAAACCTCGATCAGTATGGGCTGGTCGAGTCCGTTCGCGTGGCGATTCAATCGGGTAAACCGTTCCTGGGAATTTGTCTCGGGCTTCAATTGCTGTTCACAGAAAGTGAAGAGTTCGGCATGCACAAGGGCTTGGACATTATTCCCGGCAAGGTGCGGAGGTTTGCCGCTGATCCCACATTGAAAGTTCCCCATATGGGATGGAATCAAGTGAGCGTGCAGCGTGCCTGCCCGGTATTTGCCGGAATCCCGAACGGTTCTAATTGGTATTTCGTGCATTCTTATTTCGTCGATCCGGTCGAGAAGCAGATTGCGTCGACAACGACGACCTATGGGATTCCTTTTGTCTCGAGCATTTGGAAGGACAACGTTGTGGCTTGCCAATTTCACCCTGAGAAGAGCCAGACAGTTGGCCTGCAACTGATTAAGAATTTCGGGGCCTGGACGTGAGCGCCGCGACGTTACATGTTTGGAGGATAGGCTTGGTGTGCCTGGCCGGAGCTGTCTTGGCCGGGGCGGGGTGTAGCGGGTCGAAGGTGATGACGAAGGCGTCGAATGAGCTGCCGCGCTATCAGGTGAAGACCATGGCCTTCGTCCCGTTCACGACGATCGCCACGCCGCAGGTCCGTGATCAGGGAGATCAGTTCATGTCGGCGCCGCAAAGCGTCCGCCGGTCGGATATTTCGGTCGGGGTGCCGTCGAATGTGGAGCCTCCGCCTCGGCAGACTGTTGTTGTACCGGCTGCTGCGGCAGAGAAGGTGACGCAGCTCTTCTGGACCCGGTTACGGAATCGCGCTGGTGTTACGGTATCGTCGCCGGGCGATACGGGGAAAGCCGCGGCCTCCCTTGGCGAAGATCCGCTGAAGACCACGCCTGACATGACGGCGGCGGCCGTGGCCAAGAAACTAAAACAGGATGCCGCTCTGATCGGGCAGGTGTTGGTCTATCAGGAGCGAGTGGGCAGCCGGCTCGGGGCGAACCCTCCAGCCTCTGTCGGGTTTGAGGTCAAAGTGGTGGCAGCGGATGGGCAGGTGTTGTGGGTCGGTAACTACTATGAGCGCCAACGGCCGATGACCGAAGATATTATGGGGTTCATTCATCGCTGGGCGTTCGTCACAGCGGATGAGCTGGCGGAGTACGGCGTGGATGAAGTGTTGAAAGAATTTCCATTCGGAGCAGGGGGAGAGAAGTAACGTGCTTGTGATTCCAGCCATTGATTTGAAAGACGGTCGTTGTGTGCGGTTGCGCCAGGGCGATATGGCCGCGGAGACGGTGTACTCGGAGGATGTCCCGGCGGTGGCCCGGAAATGGCAGCAGGGCGGGGCCAGCCTCATTCATGTCGTTGATTTGAACGGCGCGGTCGATGGGGAGCCAAGGAATCTTCCGCAGATCGAAGCGGTGATGAAGACGGTGAGTGTGAAAGTACAGGTCGGCGGAGGGATTCGGACGATTGAGACGGTGCGGCGTTACTTGAATGCGGGTGTCTCGCGTGTGGTGCTCGGGACCGCGGCGCTCACGGATCGCGCGTTTCTTGAACAGGCCTGCCGGGAATTTCCCCGGCGCATTCTGCTCGGACTCGACGCGCGTGACGGCAAGGTGGCGGTGAAGGGGTGGACGGCCGTATCGGATACGAAGGCGATCGATCTGCTCAAAGACCTTGCCGGACTTGCGATCAGTGCGGTGATCTATACCGACATTTCGCGCGATGGCATGCTGAGCGGGCCTAATCTTCCGGCATTACAAGAGGTGGTTGAACACTCAGCCTTCCCTGTCATTGCTTCTGGCGGCATCACGCGTGTGGAGGACCTGCAGGCCGTTCATGCGCTCGGCCCTCGCATTGAAGGCGCGATCGTCGGGAAGGCGCTGTACGACGGGAAATTGGATTATGCAACGGCTGTGGCGGCGCTGGGCGCACGATGTTGACGAAACGTATCATTCCTTGCCTCGATGTCAAAGACGGCCGGGTGGTGAAGGGCGTCAGCTTTGTCAATCTTCGTGATGCGGGCGATCCGGTGGAAGTGGCGGCGGCCTACGATCGCGAAGGGGCGGACGAGCTGTGCTTTCTCGATATCACCGCGTCGCACGAAAATCGAAAGACCATTATCGATGTGGTCGAACAAACCGCCGCGCGCGTGTTCATGCCTGTGACTGTCGGCGGCGGGGTTCGGACGCTGGACGATATCCGAGCGTTGCTCAATGCCGGCGCCGACAAGGTGAGCATCAATACGGCGGCGGTTCAACGGCCGGAATTTGTGCGAGAAGCGGCGCAGAAATTCGGGACCCAGTGTATCGTCGTCGCAATCGATGCTAAGCGAAGCGCTACGCCTGGTCGATGGGAAGTCTTTACGCATGGCGGGCGAAAACCCACCGGGCTCGATGCGGTGGAGTGGGCGAAGCGGATGGAAACCTACGGGGCGGGAGAGATCCTGCTCACGAGCATGGATCAAGACGGTCAGCAAAGCGGCTATGATTTAGGTCTGACGGCGGCGGTGTCAGAAACCGTTTCGATTCCCGTGATCGCCTCAGGCGGAGTGGGGACGCTCGGGCATCTCTATGACGGGTTTACGAAGGGGAAGGCGGACGCGGTGTTGGCTGCGTCGATTTTTCACTTCCGGACGTATACGATTCCGCAGGCCAAAGAATATTTACGAGAGAAAGGCGTGCCGGTTCGGCTTGATCAAGCCGCGCCGGTTGCGTGACATCATGGGACAAGGCGACGCCGCACCGGCCTTCAAATTTGATGCGCAGGGGCTGATTCCCGCGGTTGTGCAGGACTGGCTGGACGGAACGGTCCTGATGGTCGGGTATATGAACCAGGACGCGTTGAATCAAACCGTGGCTACCAAAATAGTTCACTTCTGGAGCCGGTCGCGCCAGAAGCTCTGGGAAAAGGGTGAAACCTCGGGGAACAAACTCCACGTCAAAACCCTCTTTGTGGATTGCGATCGCGATACGATTCTTGTGAAGGCGCAACCGGTCGGGCCGACGTGTCACACGGGCGAGCGGGCCTGTTTCTTCACGTCTCTAGATGAGTCTGGTGCAATAGTCACCGAAAAAACTAACGAAGCTGCAGGCGGTATTCTTGAGGCGGTGCTGCGAACGATCGAAACGCGTCGTGCCAATCCCCAGCCGGGGTCCTACACGACGAAGCTCTTCGAAGGAGGCCACGATAAGATCCTCAAGAAAGTGGCGGAGGAAGCCGGCGAAGTGCTGCTGGCGTCCAAGGGTGGGAAGAAAGAGGAAATCGTTTACGAGATTGCCGATCTGTTTTTTCATACGCTCATGGTCTTGGGTTACCATGACATTCCTCTGTCCGTGATCTATCAAGAATTGGCGAAGCGTTTTGGGAAGTCCGGTCTCAGGACGGAACAATAAGCAGGGAGGGCACGGTGAGTACCTGCATTTTTTGCCGTATCGTCGATGGCAGCATTCCCGCAAAAGTGGTGTATCAGGACGAGCATACATTGGCGTTCGATGATGTCAGCCCTCAGGCGCCTGTCCATACGCTGGTGATTCCAAAACGGCATGTCGCAGCGATTCAGGATCTCGGCGAGTCCGATCAAGCGTTACTTGGCCGATTGCTCCTGACTTGTCGAAAGGTCGCTACGGACAAGGGGCTGGCCGAGCCGGGTTATCGTATTGTGGCCAATACCGGTCGGGATGGGGGCCAGTCCGTGTTTCACCTGCATTTCCACGTGCTTGGCGGTCGTCACCTCGGCTGGCCTCCGGGCTAGCCGGGCTCCCTTATAATTGACAGGGTTTCAAGCGGTCTGATACCCTGACCAGTCAAATTTTCCGATCATTTACAGGCTAGCTCGTCGGTCGACCTTGACGGGTGCAAAGGAGCCAGGACTCTCGTGGGCCGAGGCCTGATTTCTGACGACATCATCAACCAGATTCGTGACCGGATCGATATCGCGGATATCGTCGGCCATCATGTCTCGCTCACCAGAGCCGGGCAGAATCTGAAGGGATTGTGTCCGTTCCATCAGGAAAAGAGTCCGTCGTTTACGGTGAGCCCGTCACGGCAGATTTTTCATTGTTTCGGCTGTGGGGCCGGCGGCAATGTGTTTGCTTTTTTGACGCGGATTACGGGAGCCAGTTTCCCGGAAGTGGTGCGCGATCTGGGCCGAAAGGTCGGGATCGAAGTTCAGGAGTCGGCCGGATTCAATCCGCAGGCCGCTCAGTTCGGGCGTATTGAGCAAGTGAACCAGGCGGCGTCTTCGTGGTTTCACAAGAATCTACTGGATGTAAAAGCTGGGGAGCCCGCACGGGCCTATCTTGCGGAGCGGGGCATTGAGCCGGTCACGATGACGCGATTTGCCATCGGTGTGGCATTAGGGGAATGGGAAGGGTTGATCAAGGCATTGACGCATCAAGGGTTTACGTTCGGCGATTTGGCGGCGGCCGGGTTGACCATTGCGCGGGAGCAGGCGGGGAAAGGGGCCACGGGTTTCTATGATCGATTCCGAGCCCGCGTCATGTTTCCGATTGTCGACTTGCGCAAGCGCGTGGTGGGATTCGGCGGACGGACGCTTGGAGACGGCACACCCAAGTATTTGAATTCCCCCGATACGCCGTTATTCAAAAAGGGGCAGACGCTGTTTGCCTTCGATCAGGCGCGCGAGGCGATCGCTCGAACGAAGACCGTGATCGTGGTGGAAGGCTATTTCGATGCGATTGCCTTGCATCAGGCCGGGATCACGCACACCGTGGCGACGCTGGGCACGGCGCTGACGGCGGAGCATATTCAAGCCCTCCGGCGGTTTGCGACGAATGTCGTGTTGTTGTTCGATCCGGATGCCGCCGGTGTGCGGGCGGCGTTGCGCGGGTTGGATTTGTTTGTGAACAGCGGTCTCGGGGTCAAGGTGGTCACGCTGCCGGACGGCGACGATCCCGACACGTATGTTCGGAAGGCCGGAGCAGAGGCATTTGCGCGGCTCGAGGCAGCGGCTCCGAGCCTATTAGACTATGCGTTGGAACATAGCGTGAAAGAGGCCGAAGCCGGGTCGCTCGAAGGCCGGATCAGAAGCGTGGACGAAATCTTGAAGATTCTCCAGAAAAGCGAACACCCCATCGAGCGAGAAGAGCGGCTGCGAGTGGTTGCGGAGCGGTTGGGGATCAATCAGCAGCGTTTGATTGAACGGTATCCGGCGTTGATAGCTGAGCAGCGGAAACCCGCCGGTTCACCGACCCCGTCACCGAAACCCGTACCGGCTTTCAAAGGTGTTCCCGAGGAGCGGGATCTCGTGTTTTTGCTGTTGCAGGGGAAATTGTCTCCGGCGGATATCCGCCGGTTGAAGCCGGAACTTTTTTCAATCCCGGCCTGTCAAAAGCTCGTGGCTTGTGCGTTGGCGCATCTGGGGACGGATGGGCGTGTCGAAGTGCGAGCGTTCCTCGATGCGGCGATGGAGGATCCCGAGTGTGGGCCGTTGGCCACCGAGTTCTCTTTGCGGGACGATCATTTCGACGATCTCTCGGAGCACATCAAGGGCTGCCTTGATCAACTGGATCGGAAACGCTCAGAGGCGACCATGCGCGAACTCATCTCACGCCTCAAAGGGGCTGAGCGCGAAGGGCGTTGGGAGGACGTACAGTCCATCAATCTGGAAGTGAATGAATTGCAAATGCGGAAAGCCGGCACGCCAGTCGCCGGCACAGTCTCATTGGTGAAGGAGTAGTTATGGCGAAGCAAGAGTTGCTCGGCGAGGTGAAAAAACTCATTACGATGGGGAAGGAAAAAGGCTTCCTAACCTACGATGAGCTGAATAACACCCTGCCGGCGGAGGTGGTCTCCTCCGACCAGTTCGGCAGCATCATGACGATGTTCGGCGAATTGGACATTGAGATTGTGGATGCGCCGGACGGCGAGCGGACGCAAAAACGCACCGAGCGCGGCGAAGCCGCCGACGATGCGGAGGAAGCGGAGACCGAGACCGAGGCGGAAGCGGAGGAAGAAAACGAAAAGCCGATCGATCTGACGCCCGGCGCCTTAAGCCGCACGGACGACCCCGTTCGCCTGTATCTGAAGGAGATGGGCAGTGTGGCCCTGCTGAGTCGCGAAGGGGAAATCGAGATCGCGAAGCGGATCGAAGAAGGGAAGAAGGAAGTGGCGTCGGTGATCTACGGCTTGCCGATGACCATCGAGTTTGTGCTGGCCCTGCGCGATCAGCTCAAGGACGGAAAGATCGATGTGCGCGAGATTGTGCCGGTGAAGGAAACCGAAGAGGAGCTCGAAGAGGAGCAGCAGCCGATCGAGCGGGATTATGAAGAACTGCGCGTGAAGACGCTGGAGGCCTTGAACACGGTCCGGAAAGTCTCGTTATCGCTGAAGGCTCTCGTCGAGAAGGAGAAATCCATCGGTAGTGATCCGGCGAAGCAGAAGCAATACAAGAAGCAGTTCGATCTGGCCCGCCAGCAGGTCGTCGACAAAATTGAATCCGTGAATCTGCACGGGGTGTTGAAAGATCGCATGGTGCAGCGGGTACGCGATTTGGCCGTGCAGTTCCGTATGGCCGAGCGGGAAGTCGCCAGCTGTCAGCGACGCATTGGAATCGGCGGCGAGGCCGGCGCCGAGCAGCTCAGGAAAATGTGCCGGACGAGGCCTGATTTTCTGGCCGTCAGACGAAAGGCCGGAGTGTCCGAGGAGACCCTGTCGGACATCAAAAAAATCTATCAGGCGGCGAAGGCGCGGATCAAGCAGCTGGAAACGGAAGAGGCCTTGGTGCCAGCAGAGGAAATTAAAGATGCCGTGAAGCATCTGGATGTCGCCGAGGACAAGGTCAAGCGTGGGAAAGCGGAGCTGGTAGAGGCCAATCTGCGTCTCGTGGTGAGCATTGCCAAGAAGTATACGAACCGAGGATTGCAATTCCTGGATCTCATCCAGGAAGGGAATATCGGGCTGATGAAAGCGGTGGATAAGTTTGAGTATCAGCGCGGGTACAAGTTCAGCACCTATGCCACCTGGTGGATCCGGCAGGCCATCACACGGGCCATTGCGGATCAAGCGCGTACGATCCGTATTCCGGTGCATATGATCGAAACGATCAATAAGCTGATCCGGACCTCGCGGCATCTTGTTCAGAAGCTGGGGCGAGAGCCGTTACCGGAGGAAATCGCCGAGCGGATGGATCTACCGCTCGATAAGGTCAGGAAGATTCTCAAGATCGCGCGCGAGCCGATTTCTCTGGAGACGCCGATCGGGGAAGAAGAAGACAGCCATTTGGGTGATTTCATCGAAGATAAGAAGGCGGTCTCCCCGTTGGAAGCCGCGATTCGATATGATTTGCAGCGCCAGATCAACAGTGCGCTGGAAACATTGACTCCGCGAGAAGAAAAAGTCTTGCGGAAGCGGTTCGGGATCGGCGAAGCCACCGATCATACCCTGGAAGAAGTCGGGCAGGACTTTGAAGTGACTCGTGAGCGCATCCGGCAAATCGAGGCCAAAGCGCTGCGCAAGTTGCGGCATCCGAGCCGGAGCAAGAAACTGCGAAGCTTTGTCGAAAGCGTGTAAAGCAAGGCCGTCCATGGGTCATTTGACTCCATGGGAGGCGCGGCCTAGAATCATCCGACCTGTGTCGGGTGAGCGGATAGTGTGTGAATCGCCGATTCGCCCGATCGGGCCCATAGCTCAGGTGGTTAGAGCGGCTGACTCATAATCAGCTGGTCCTAGGTTCAAGTCCTAGTGGGCCCACCACATCTGATGTGGCCCATTGCGCCCCGAGTCGTGCCACTACGAATGTCGTGTGAAGGAGTCCGTTGAGCCAGAAACTTTCTCCCCTGCTCGCCCTGCAAAAACTGGATCTCCGCATTCTGGAGATTACTGAACAGCGTCGGAAAATTCCTGAGCGGTTGAATGTCGCAGAAGCGCCGCTTCGCGAGGATACGCAGTTGCTGACCGACGCGAAGACGGGGGTTGACGCGCTGGTGAAAGAGCGGCGGACGCACGAAAAAGATCTTGAAGTGCACGAAGCGCAGACCGAGAAAATGAAGTCGCACGCGTCCGGCTTGAAGACCAACAAAGAATATCAAGCGCACCTGTTCGAAATTGAATTGGCGAACAAAAAGCGTGGGGAGTTTGAAGAAAAGATCTTGGTCTCAATGGACAAGATCGACCAGCTGCAAGGGACGATCAAAGAACTGCAGGAAAAGGTGAATGCGGCACAGGCCGTGTTTGCTAAGGAAAAGCACGCGCTTGATGCGACGGATAAGGAACTCGCGACGGAGCTGGCGCAGCTGGAGGCTCAGCAGCGTGAGGCGGCGAAACAGATCGAACCAAACTTGCTCGCGCGCTACGCGCACATCAAACAGTCCCGGAAGGATGGAGCGATTGCTCCTGTGCGGGAAGGGATGTGCGCCGGATGCCGGCTCCAGATCCCCCCGCAGTTGATCGCGCAAGTGAGACGATCTGACGATCTCCATGTGTGCCCCTACTGCCGCCGAATGCTCTATTGGGAAGGTGAGATTCCAACTGAATCCGCTTCGGCGCTGAGTGTGGCCAGGAAGAACGATCTGGAGGTCGGCGAGTCGGTTTAGGCGAGTCCTGCCAGTACGGCTTGGGTGGTCTTGAAGTGTAGCTTCGCGACGTGTCCCAGCCGTTCCTGCCCGTGTTTTTTCATCACCATTCGAGCGGCCAGTTCCACGGCGGCTGAAGCTCCCTTCGGAAGCGTCGTTCCTACCTCTTCGGATAGTCGTTTAAGCCGAATCAAAAACTCTGCGCGCGCCAGGATCGAAGCAGCCGCCACGGCCATGTCGGACTCGGCTTTTGGCCGCTGTTCCAGTGCGATCGTGCGGCCCTTGGCTTGGAGCGCGTTTAGAATCAGCCGCTTGTCTCCAAATTGATCGGCAATTGCGCGGCCGCACGACACCTTGTCGAGCAGGTTTTCCAGGGCGCGGGCATGACCCCAGGCCAGCAAGCGATTCAAATTCTTAATCTTCGCGTACAGTTCATTGTATTTCTGCGGGCCGATGGCGACGATGCTGTGCGGGCAGATGCTTCGTATGTCCGGCGCCATCTCAAGGATCCGACCGTCCGAGATCTTCTTGCTGTCGCGCACTCGCATTAGCGTGAGCTCGCTTTGCGTCACGGCGTCTACGAAGACGGCGGCAATGACGAGCGGGCCGAAGTAGTCGCCTTTTCCTGATTCATCGATGCCGATCCGTTCGATCGAGGTATGGGTAGCTGCCACTACGTGCTCCCGGTAGAAATTTTATCGAGGGCACGGTAATCTAACGAATCGAAGCGGGGGCGGTCAATTCACTCGCTGGCCCAATTGACGAGTGATGCGTGAGGGAGAGTCTATGATAGCCAGGATACGGAATATGCGACTGGTCGCGATCGGAGTCTTGCTCGGTACGGTGTTGGGGATCGGCGGGTGTGAAACCAATCCCTACACGGGTCGCTCGCAGTTGCTCATGACATCGGTCGAGCAGGAAAATCAGATGGGTGCGCAAGCCTACAGCCAGGTGAAGAGTGACCCGAAGATGCGGCCGTCGCAGGATCCGCGCGAGGTTGAACCGGTGAAGCGCGTGGCCGCGCGGATTATTGAAGCGGCCAAACGGTCGAAGTACGGCGAGATGGCCCAGCAGTTTCAGTGGGAAGTGACCGTGATTAAAGACGATAAGACGCTGAACGCGTTTGCGCTGCCGGGTGGGAAAATTGCGGTCTATACGGGAATCTTTTCGGTGGCCAAAACGGAGGCCGGACTCGCGGCAGTTATGGGCCATGAAGTCGTTCATGCCTTGGCTCGTCACGGGGCGGAGCGAATGAGTCAGGGGCAATTGACGAACGCCGCCCTGCAGGTGGCGGGAGCCGCAGCCGGCGCCAGCGGTGGCGGCGGGTTGATGTCGCAAGCGGCGATGGCGGCGTTGGGTGTCGGCGCACAGGTCGGTGTCCTGTTGCCATTCAGTCGGAAGCATGAGTCGGAGGCCGACTATATCGGGATTCTCTTGGCGGCGGATGCAGGGTATGATCCGCGCGAGTCGGTAGGTTTGTGGGAGCGGATGGCGCAGGTGTCCGGAGGCGGTGGTCCTGCCGAATTTATGTCTACACATCCGGGGCACGAGACGCGTATTGAACAGTTGAAGCAATGGATGCCTGAAGCCATGGCCATTTACCAGACACGACAGCCGGTTCCCGCAATGGCCTTACCGTCGGTACCGTAGCGCGTCGTTTCTGTTGTGACCGTGCTCTTGAAAGCCGGGGCGCCCAGTCCTATAGTACAAGGGCGCGAGAGAGGAGACTGGGTGATCGCTCGGCACCTTTGGGTGCCGGGAGGAAAGTCCGGACTCCATGGGCGGGGCGCTGGGTAACTCCCAGGCGGAGCAATCCGACACCTGCACCACAGAAAACAAACCGCCGATGGCCAAGGCGACGGGATCCTATCTAGTCGCTACGGATCAGGTAAGGGTGAAACGGCGGGGTAAGAGCCCACCGCAGGGATGGTGACATCGCTGGCACGGTAAGCGTCGCCCGGTGCAAGGCCAAATAGGAAGACACGTGTGGCGCTCGCAAGGGCGCGGCACAACGACTGGCCCGGTCGGGGTCTTCGGGTAGGTCGCTTGAGGTTCGGGGTAACTCGAATCCCAGAGAAATGATCACCCAGGCATGAACTCCGGTTCATGCGGGACAGAATCCGGCTTATAGGTTTCCTCGCTCGCGCTTTTTTCGTTTTTGGCGGTGCTTCAATTTTTCTACTCGGTCTTGCTGATGAGGGGGATGGCCTTGGCGGCTCTTGACCCTCATCTGGCGTGGTGTTAGGATCTCGCATTCTTTCCTATTGATATTGCACAAATTTCTGTGTGGATTGGCCAGAGGTTCTAGGATGGCCATTTCGTGAAGGGCTGCACGTTTTTGAAAACAGTACTCCGGGCATCCGGGGGAGGGAAACGATATGAAGCTCAACGGGTCTGAGATATTAATCGAGTGTCTCAAGCGGGAGGGGGTCAAAACGATCTTCGCGCTTCCCGGAGGCGTCGTCCTCAAGATTTTCGACATGCTGTATCAGCAGAAAGATCTCCAAGTCATCCTGACGCGGCATGAACAGGGTGCCGGCCACATGGCCGAGGGTTATGCCAAGGCGACGGGGAAAGCGGGCGTGTGCCTGGTGACGTCAGGCCCCGGTATGACCAATGTCATTACCGCGTTGGCTGACGCTTATATGGACTCCGTTCCGTTGGTCTGTTTCAGCGGCCAGGTGCCCACAAGCTTGATCGGCAATGATGCGTTTCAGGAGGCCGACAACATCGGGCTCAGCCGACCTTGCACGAAGTACAACTTCCTCGTGAAGGATGTCAACGATCTTGCGATGACCATCAAAGAGGCGTTTTACATCGCGACGACAGGCCGGCCCGGTCCCGTCCTTGTGGATATCCCCAAAGACGTGTCGATGGCCACAACGGAATTCGTCTATCCCAACTCCGTCTCGATTCGTGGGTATAACCCCACATACGACGGCAATAAGTGGCAGATCAAGCAGGCGGCCGAAGCCATCATGAAGGCCAAGAAGCCGATCCTCTACGTCGGTGGTGGCGTGGTGTTTTCAGGTGCTTCGGCAGAATTGATCGAGCTGGCGGAACTGACACAGATCCCGGTCGATATGACGCTCATGGGGCTTGGCGCATTTCCGGGAGAACACCAGTTGTCCTTGGGCATGCTGGGTATGCACGGCACCTACCAGGCCAATATGGCGATGCACTATTCCGATCTCGTGATCGCGATCGGAGCGCGTTTTGATGACCGAGTCACGGGGAAGGTGTCTGAGTTCTGCCCCCACGCCAAGGTTATTCATGTCGATATCGATCCGACGTCGATCAGGAAGAACATCCACGTCGATATTCCGATCGTCGGTGACTGCAAGACCGTCCTGCGCGAGTTGAATCAGATTCTCCGCGCATCGGTCAACGGGGAACAGAAGGAATTACGGAAGCCCTGGTGGAAGCAAATTCGGGAGTGGGAAGCCGCTCACCCGTTGTCGTATCAGCAGGATGTGGATGGACCGATCAAGCCTCAGTATGTGGTGAAGCGCCTGTATGAACTCACCAAGGACCGTGATCCGATTGTCGCAACCGATGTGGGCCAGCATCAGATGTGGGCTGCGCAATATTTTAAGCTGGCCAAGCCGAATCGCTGGTTGACGTCCGGTGGATTGGGGACCATGGGCTTTGGTTTTCCCGCGGCGATGGGCGCGCAGGCGGCGTTTCCGGGGCGGTTGGTGCTGTGTATTGCGGGGGACGGCAGCATTCAGATGAATATGCAGGAGATGGCTACTGCGGTGGTGAGCAAGCTTCCTGTGAAGATCATCATCCTGAACAACCGGTTCCATGGCATGGTCCGGCAATGGCAGGATTTATTCTATCAGGGCCGCTATGCCTCCAGCGATCTCGAGAATACCCCTGACTTTGTGAAGTTGGCTGAAGCCTATGGAGCGGTAGGGTTGCGCGCGAACAAGGTTGGCGATCTTGATGCGGTGCTCAAGGAAGCTATCGCGGTGAATGGGCCTGTGGTAGTTGATGTGCCGACCTATCGTTTTGAAAACGTGTATCCGATGATTCCGGCCGGAGGCTGCAACCACGAAATGATTCTGGAAGATCCGCCGGAATTGAAAGATAAGCAGGCGGGTGCGAAAAAAGTGACGCCGGACGGAAATGATACCGTCCTGACCGCGTAAGGTATTCGAATATGGAACACATTATTTCCGTCACGGTCGAGAATAAATTTGGAGTGTTGTCCCGCGTCGCCGGGCTGTTCAGCGGTCGAGGGTTCAATATCGAGAGTTTGTCGGTGGCGCCGACGCTGGATCCGTCGATGTCGCAGATGACGATTGTCACCTCGGGCGACGATCGCATCATCGAGCAGATCGTGAAGCATCTCAATAAGCTCATCGATGTGATCAAGGTCGTCGATCTGAACGAGAGCGAGTTCGTATCGCGCGAGACGGCCTTGATCAAGGTGCATACCAAGGCCGAAGATCGGGCAGAGGCGCTCAGAATCGCGGACATTTTCCGGGCCAACGTCATTGATTCGACGCCGGCTACCTATACCATCGAGGTCACGGGCGACCCGAGAAAGATCGAAGCCATCATTAATCTATTGCAGCCGCTTGGGATCAAGGAATTGACTCGAACCGGGCGAGTGGCCGTGGCGCGGGAGCCGATTCGAGCCAGTGCGGTGCAGCCCAAGAAAGTGGCGCGCGAGTAGTCCAGAGTTCACGGTCATATCTATTTCTGAAACAGGGCGTTTCTGAGGAGTTCATGATGAAGATTTATTACGACAAAGATGCCGACATTCAGCAGATTCGCAATAAGAAGGTCGCCGTGATCGGTTACGGCAGCCAGGGACATGCGCATGCCCTCAACATGAAGGAGAGCGGCGTCAATGTGGTGATCGGTGTGCGCGAAGGGGCGTCGTGGAAAAAGGCTGAGCAGAGCGGACTCAAGGTCATGCCGGTCGCCGATGCGGTTAAGGCGTCCGATGTGGTGATGATCCTGGCGCCCGATGAAATGCAGGCCGCTATCTATCGCCAAGATATCGCACCGAACCTGAAGCCCGGTTCATATCTCGCATTCGGGCATGGCTTCAACATTCATTTCGGCCAGATCGTGCCTCCGGCAAACATCAATGTGTTTATGGTTGCGCCCAAGGGACCTGGACACTTAGTTCGGTCGGAGTACACCAAAGGGAGCGGCGTGCCGTGTTTGCTTGCTGTTCATCAGGATCCAAGCGGGACGACGCGGCAGGTGGGCCTGGCCTATGCGAGTGCGGTCGGCGGTGGTCGCGCCGGCATCATCGAAACCAATTTCCGTGAAGAGACCGAAACCGATCTGTTCGGTGAGCAGGCCGTCTTGTGCGGCGGGCTGACGTCGCTGATCCAGGCGGGCTACGAAACATTGACGGAAGCCGGCTATTCGCCTGAGATGGCGTATTTTGAGTGTCTGCATGAAGTGAAGCTGATTGTCGATCTGATCTATCAGGGCGGGATCGCCAATATGCGCTATTCGATCAGTACCACGGCCAAGTACGGAGATATTACCCGAGGGCCCCGAGTGGTGACCGAGCAGACGAAGCAGGAAATGAAGAAGATCCTCGGTGAAATTCAGACCGGTCAGTTTGCCAAAGAGTGGGTGCTTGAGAATCAAGCCAATCGTCCCGTCTACAATGCGTTGCTTGCCAAAGGCGAAGCGCATCCCATCGAGGCCGTGGGGGCCAAGCTCCGGGCAATGATGCCCTGGCTGAAGAAAGATCAGCTGGTCGACAAGACCAAGAACTAGAGGGGGCTATCCCTGTGGCTGATCGTGCCGTCGGTGTCCCGTTTGCCAAAGAAGGATTCCCCTTCATTGGAGCGGCAGCGGGCGTTACACTATTTACTGGATGGTTGGGGTGGACGCCGGTTGCCGTGGTGGCGGTTGGTCTGACACTTTTCGTGTCGTGGTTTTTCCGCAACCCCGCGCGGGTGATTCCGGAAGGCCCTGGGCTGATCGTGGCGCCCGGCGATGGGAAAGTCATCGCCATCGAAGAAGAGTTTGAGCCGCGGTATCTCAAAGAGCGCAGTCTTCGCGTGACGATCTTTCTGAACGTGTTTGATGTCCATATCAACCGGATTCCCTGCGAAGGGGTCATTGAAGATGTCCAGTACCAGCCGGGGCTCTTTTTGGTCGCTAGCAAGCCGGAGGCGACGATAAAGAATGAACAGAACGCGCTGATGATCAAAGCGGCCAGCGGTGCAAAGGTATTGTGTGTGCAGGTGGCAGGGCTTATTGCTCGGCGCATTGTCTGCTGGGTGTCCCCCAAAGAACGGGCAAAGCTGGGGGAGCGGTTTGGTTTGATCCGATTTGGTTCACGGATGGACACATTTCTTCCTATCGGTACGAAGCTGAGAGTGGCCGTGGGAGATCGAGTGAAAGGCGGATCAACCATCTTGGGAGACCTACGATGAAGGGACACGGCTTGCGACAATCGTTGGGGAAGGAAGCCCGGAAGCGTCAGGCGATGCATCTCATTCCCAATCTCTTCACGACAGGGAATCTATTTTGCGGCGTCTATGCCATCCTGTCCGTCTTCAATGCCAATTATATGGCCGCAGCGATTGCGATTCTGGTCGCGATGATTTTCGATGTGTTGGACGGAAAGTCCGCCCGTCTGACGAATAGCACGAGTCATTTTGGATTGGAGTATGACTCCCTGTCCGATGTGGTTTCCTTCGGTGTCGCCCCGGGCCTCCTGATTTACTCCTGGGCGTTGAGCGGACAAGGCATGTTCGGTGTTGCCGTGATGTTTGCGTATGTTGCGATGGGAGCCGTGCGGCTCGCGCGTTTTAATTCAACGGTCGCGCTGGCTGACAGCAAGTATTTTACCGGGTTGGCGATTCCCGCGGCTGCCGGGGTGGTCGCGTCGCTGGTCATTCTCGACCATCATATTGTACGGATGGGGGCGGAAGTGAAGCCGGTCTTAGTGCTGGTCATCACGCTCGCCCTGTCGTTCCTCATGGTCAGTACCGTCAAGTATCGTAGCTTCAAGGACATGAAGTTCAGAGGGCGCCAGCAGATTACCTATCTGGTGTGGGGTATTCTTGCGCTCATGATGATCGCGGCCTGGCCTGAAGTGATGTTGTTTGTGGTATTTTCAGGCTATGCATTGATGGGCCCGACCGAGCGATTGTTCTGGTTGATGGCGAAAGCGGTTGGGAAGAAACCTCTTCCCAAGTCAGATCAGCCTGTGATAGAACCCAAATTGTAAGGCGACGACGAGGAGTAGTACGCGAGCCGCACAGATTTGAGAGAGCCGGCGGGTGGTGCAAGCCGGTCTGTGTGTCGCCGAACTCGCCTCTGAGCCGAATCCGTGAACATCGAGTAATGGATTCCGCTTCGCCCTCGTAAGGGGCCAATGAAGGGTGATGGATGACCACATGTCATTCGTTGCCGAACCAGGGTGGTACCACGAAGCGCATGAAGCCTTCGTCCCTGACCGTAATGGGGGGCGAAGGCTTTTTCTATTTGAGGCTGCTGAAAAAGCTCCCCTGCAGCGTTCTCGGTCGTTTGACCCCTTCGACGTACTGCGGGAGTACGCCTCAGGGATCGTCCTCCCTGCGGCCTTGCAGGGAAGACTTTTTAAGCAGCCTCATTAGACGGGAGAGGTGATCGTATGGAACGGATGATTCGTATTTTCGATACGACGTTGCGCGACGGTGAGCAGTCGCCCGGCGCCAGCATGAATGTGGAAGAGAAAGTCATGGTGGCGAAGCAGCTGGCGAGACTCGGCGTCGACATTATAGAAGCCGGTTTTGCCTACAGTTCGCCCGGTGATTTTGAGGCGGTTCGCCGGATTGCGTTGGAGGTCGAGGGCCCGACGGTCTGCAGTCTCGCGCGGGCTCGTCCGGAGGACATCGATCGGGCCTGGGAGGCGCTCAAGGGGGCGCCGAAGGCCAGGATTCATACGTTCCTTTCAACCTCAGACATCCACTTGAAGCATCAGTTCAGGATGACGCGGGAGGAGGCCAAGAAGCGCGCGGTCGAGATGGTGCAGCGCGCGCGGAGCTATATGCCCGATGTGGAATTCTCGCTGATGGATGCGAGTCGTTCGGACCAAGGCTATGTCTATGAGGTCATCGAAGCGGTGATTGCCGCTGGGGCTGGAACGATCAATATTCCCGATACGGTCGGCTATGCTGTGCCGCAAGAGTTCGGCGCGTTGATCAAAGGGATTTTCGACAAAGTGCCCAATGCCAAGCAGGCCGTAATCTCGGTTCACTGTCACAATGATCTGGGTGTTGCCGTGGCGAACAGTTTGGCGGCGATCGTCAACGGGGCGGGTCAGGTGGAGTGTACGATTAACGGGATCGGTGAACGGGCCGGCAACACGTCACTGGAAGAAATCGTCATGGGCCTCAGGACCCGGAAGGACTTTTATCACGCCGATACAGGTATCCGGACGGAGGAGATCGCCAAGACGAGCCGCTTGGTCAGCAAGATTACCGGGATGGTCGTGCAGCCGAATAAAGCGATCGTCGGCGCGAATGCGTTTGCGCACACATCCGGGATTCATCAGGACGGGTTGTTGAAGGATAAGACCACGTACGAAATCATGCGGCCGGAATCGATCGGATTGATCGAGAGCAAGATGGTCATGGGCAAGTTGTCCGGGCGTCACGCATTCCGGCAGCGATTGGAAGATTTGGGGTACAAGCTCAGCGAGGAAGAGCTCAACCACGCCTTCGAGCGTTTCAAGAAGCTGGCCGATCAGAAGAAGGAAATTTTCGAAGAAGATCTGGAAGTGATCGTGTCGGAAGAGTTGGCCAAGATGACCGAGCGGATTGTGTTGAAATCGTTCCATGTCGAAAGCGGCACGAATCTCGTGCCGACGGCGACGGTGGAATTGAGTATTAATGGTCAGGTGATGAAGGAATCAGGCACCGGCGACGGGCCGGTCGATGCGGTTTATCGGACGATCGCCGCCATTACGAAAACGAAGAGTAAGCTGTTGATGTTCGGCGTCAACGCCATTACGGGCGGGACAGACGCGCAGGGAGAAGTCTCCGTGCGCGTGGAGGAAGATGGCCGCACGGTCTCTGGTCATGGGGCGGATACAGATATCATCATGGCCGCGGCCCGGGCGTACCTCAATGCGCTGAATCGACTCGCGTATATGGCCTCGAAGCAGGCGGAGGGAGAGCAGAAAGTCCGCTTGATTTGACCGTTCCCGCCACGCTAGAGTGACGGCCCCTGGTGTCCGCAAGTGATGGTTGAACAAGGTGCGGACAAGTTGGGGGCTGTCTCCCATGCTCAAGCGCACTCTCTTGGAATGCCCTGAATTTCTTGCCGGAGACCACACGGTTCTTCGTGAACTGCTGCATCCGGCCAAACAGCCGGTGCAGCTGGGCTACAGTCTTGCGCATGGCCGATTGGCTCCCGGCCGCCGGTCCAAGTGGCACAAGCTGGTTTCGTCGGAGGTGTACTACTTTATCGCCGGGCAGGGACGGTTCAGTATCGGGAGTGAGACTCAGCTCGTCGAAGGGGGATCCGTCGTGTACGTCCCGCCCGGAGGGAATCAGTCGCTCGAAAACATCGGTATGACGGACATTGAATTTTTGTGTCTGGTTGATCCGGCCTGGCGGAGTGAAGATGAGCAGGTTGCGGAGTAGAGAGTCCAGTCTGTTCGCAGGAAGGAGTGGCGTGACGTGAAAGCGAAGATTGCAGTTTTGGCGGGTGATGGAGTCGGGCGCGAGATCGTTCCCGAAGCGGTCAGGGTGTTACAGGCCATTGGGGAAAAGTATCAGCACACATTTGAATTCGTCTCGGCCGACATCGGCGGGCAGGCGATCGACAAAGTGGGCGTGCCTCTGCCGCAAGAGACATTGGCCTTGGCCAAGCAAAGCGACGCGGTCTTGCTGGGCGCCGTCGGTGGCCCTAAATGGGAAGGGTTAGAGTATAGCCTCCGTCCTGAGCGGGCACTGCTCGGTATCCGTGAAGCATTGGGCCTCTATGCCAATTTACGTCCGGCCAAGGTCTATCCCAACCTGGTAGATGCCTCGACGTTGAAGCGCGAGGTGATCGAAGGGATCGATATTCTCGTCGTGCGAGAGCTGACCGGCGGAATCTATTTCGGGAAACCGAAGGGGATTGAAAAGCTGCCGAACGGCGAAGAACGCGGAGTGAACACCGAAGTCTACACGACCGAAGAGATTCGCCGGATCGGCAAGGTGGCGTTCGAAGCGGCGCGCAAGCGGCGGAAGAAAGTCACGTCGGTCGATAAGGCGAATGTGCTGGAGTCGTCCGAATTGTGGCGCCGGGTGATGATCGAGGTTCAGAAGAGTTATCCGGACGTCGAGTTGCACCACATCTACGTCGACAATGCTGCGATGCAACTGGTCCGTAACCCGCGTCAGTTCGATGTCATGGTGTGCAACAATATTTTCGGCGATATTCTCAGCGACGAAGCGGCCATGCTGACCGGATCGATCGGCATGTTGCCGTCGGCCAGTATCGGCGCCAAGGTCGGATTGTTTGAGCCGATTCATGGCAGCGCTCCGGATATCGCCGGAAAGAACATTGCGAATCCCATCGCGACGATCGCCTCTGCGGGCATGATGTTGTCCTATGCGTTCAAGCTCGAGAAAGAGGCTGAGGCGATCGAGCAGGCGATCGTGAAAACCCTCGATATGGGGTACCGCACCAAGGATATTCAGAGCCCGGGCACCAGAGTCGTCGGCACGACCGAGATGGGCGATGCCATTCTACGCAACTTGAACTGAGACGGAATTCTCGCATGGCGACCCTCTTTACATCCGGGACTCTTGCGACGCTGGTTGGGACGGGCGACCCCGGGTTTGCCGGTGACGGCCGTCTGGCGGTGCAGGCGAATCTGAATGAGCCGAAGGGCCTGGCGATCGACGGCCAGGGGAATCTCTTTGTTGCAGACTCTGAAAACCATGTCGTGAGGCGAGTGGATCGCGTCACTGGACTGATTTCTACTGTGGTCGGCTGTGCGCCTGAAGCAGTCGCGTCGACACTTCCCTTGAGTGGTGGCGATGTTGTTTCTGAAGAAGAAATTGATCCCTTTGCCGAGACGAGCCACAAGACGACAGAGCAGTTTACTCAACAGACGGATCTGAGCGGGACGGTGCGCTATCTCGTTGGGGCAGCGGTGCCGAAACGATATGGCGGAGATGGCGGGCCTGCCACCGAGGCGTTGCTCAATTTCCCCACCGCGGTTGCAGTCGATGCGCAGGGCCATCTCTATATTGCCGATACGATGAATCATCGGGTTCGCCGGGTGGATGCTCAGACCGGGGTTATCACGACGATTGCCGGCACCGGGCAGGCACGGTTTTCCGGCGACGGCGGGCCGGCTGACCATGCGGCCCTGAACGAACCGGCCGCCTTGGCGGTTGACGCGCAGGGACAGCTGTATATTGCCGATCAGAGTAATAACCGTGTGCGGGCCGTCGACCTGAAGACTGGGATGATCCGCACGGTCGCGGGAATGGGATCGGCGGCCTATGATGGAGACGGTAGGCCGGCGGCGGAATCGAGCCTTGCCGGGCCCAGCGGGTTAGCGGTCGCAGCGGGGACGCTCTATATTGCCGATACGTTCAATAGTCGCATCCGATCTGTCGATCTTGTAACCGGTATGATTGCGACGGCGGTCGGTGACGGAGGAAGTTACCGCTATCAGTCGCCCGATGATCCGCCGTCTTCAAGCATTTCACGACCGACAGGGATTGCGCTGGATCGAGAAGGTAATCTGTTCCTGACGGATTCGGATAGCCACCTGATTCGCCGATGGGACCGCACGACGGGTCTCTTGACGCGCATGGCCGGTACCGGGTCTGCCTCATCCGTCGGTGACGGTGGGACGGCGTTGGAGGCGGGACTCTGTTATCCCTTCGGCATTGTCGCAGATGGCGAGCGGACGCTCTTGATCGCCGACACCTTTAATCACCGCATTCGTGCCCTTTCGTTGGAATAGGATCCTGCACATGCTTAAGAAAAAGTCAGCCTACACTGTGGCCATTCTCGGGGCGACCGGCGCCGTCGGCAAAGAAAGTCTGGAAATTCTCGAAGAACGGAATTTTCCGCTGGCCGGACTTCGGCTGTTTGCGTCGAAGCGCTCTGCCGGTGAAGTGATGACCTGTCAGGGCAAGGAGTGGACGGTTGAAGAATTGACCGAGTCTTCTTCCTTTGCCGGCGTCGATTTTGCGTTCATCTCCGCGACGGATGCGATCAGTAAGGAGTATGGCCCTCGGTTGGGTGCGGCCGGGGTTGTGGTGATCGACGACAGCGGCGTGTTTCGGATGGATCCGCAGGTGCCGCTGGTGGTGCCGGAAGTGAATGCCGCGGCGTTGCGTTCGTTGCCCCGGGGGATCGTGTCCATACCCAATTGCACAACGACCCCATTGGTGATGGCGCTCAAGCCGCTCCACGATGCGGTAGGGGTGAAGCGAGTGGTGGTGACGACATTTCAATCGGTTTCAGGGACCGGCGCCGCAGCGATGGACGAATTGCTGGACCAGACGAGGGCGCTGATGGCCTTTCGAGATGTGAAGGCGGAAGTCTATCCCTACCAGATTGCCTTCAATCTGTTGCCGCATATCGGATCATTTTCCGAGGGCGGCGAATGCTCTGAAGAGATCAAGATTGTCAGAGAAACGAGAAAGATTCTGGATGCGCCGAAGATGCGGGTGACGTCCACCACCGTGCGGGTGCCGGTGTTGCGCTGCCATTCCGAGTCCATCAATGTGGAGCTGGAGAAGTCGTTGACTCCCAATGAAGCTCGCGCGGCGTTGGCGGCGATGCCGGGGGTGCTGGTCTACGATGACCCGTTGAAGAAGCTCTATCCCATGCCGCTGGATGCCACGGGGAAAGACGAAGTCTACGTCGGCCGCATCCGTGAAGATGCCTCGGTGACGAACGGACTCAATCTGTGGGTCGTGTCTGACAATCTTCGAAAGGGCGCCGCTTTGAATGCCGTTCAAATTGCCGAGTGCCTGGTGCGGGGCTGATGGGCGAATGGGGCGCCTTCGGGAAGCTCTTGATTGCAGCCGGGTGCGGATTGGTCGTGGTGGGGCTGCTGTTCGTCCTGAGCGACCGGATTCCTGGGTTGAGTGGATGGTTTGGGTGGGTCGGGAAACTGCCGGGCGACATTTCAATTAAGCGCGATCATTTCTCCTTTTATGTTCCCCTTGGGACTAGTCTGGTGCTCAGTATCGGACTAAGTCTGCTATTCTATCTTCTATCATGGCTGTTCAGACGCTAGGACATCTTCGACGGCTGGCAGGCCTCTGGGCCGTGTTCGGGGTTATCTTTGCCCTCAGCGCGCCGGTTCAGGCGGCTGAGTCCATTCGCGTCTTAATGGCGTCCGATGTCCATCGACTCGATGTGCGCGCCGAGAGTGTGGTGTGGCTTACCGATGGGCAAAATCGGTCGCATTCATACAATACTGCTCTGCGTATCGAGCTGCGCGGGGCGGCGCTTTTAGTCAACGGGACACGAGTGGTGGGAGAGCAGTTTACGCTGCGTGCGGGCGAGCATGATTTAAGGCTCTGGTTGCCACGTGTATCCAGCGGGAGCCATGGAGCCGCGCTGCAGCCTGCCGATGAGCGGGGTGCTCTCCATGTGAGCGGACTGGTGCATGTAGTTCGGCGTGGGAAAGGCCTGCTCGTGATCAATCAGGTGGATCTTGAGGAGTATGTCAAAGGGGTGGTGCCGGCTGAGGTGAATTCAACCTGGCATGTTGAAATGCTTAAGGTGCAGGCCGTCGCGGCTAGAACCTATGCGCTCTATCAGCATATGCTGAGTGCGTCGCGTGACTATGATGTGGCGGCGAGTATTCAAGATCAGGTCTATCGAGGGCGGCAGGGAGTGGACGCGCGTGTGCAGGAAGCGGTGGAATCGACCCGTGGTCTGGTGGTGACCCATGATGGTGCGCCGATCTACGCTGCGTTTTCCTCGACTGCGGCCGGCATTACCGAGGATGCGATGGTGGTCTGGTCGAAGGATTTACCGTATCTGAAGGGCGTGGAGTGTCCGTTCGATGTGGAGTCCCCGTATTACCAGTGGAAGGCTTCTTTCAGAGTGACGACGCTGGAGCGCAATCTCAGGCATCAGGGCTTTTCTGTAGGGACGATCGCCACGATGACGCCGGTGGGCTTCAGTCGTGCCGGGCGTGTTTCCAAGTTACGCATTCTGCATTCCAAGGGCGAACTCATTCTGCGCGGTGAGGATCTCCGGAAGGCGGTCGGCTACACGGTTGTGCCGAGTACGCAGTTCACGATCGAGTCTATGGGCCAGGACATTGTTTTGGCCGGATACGGTGCCGGTCATGCCGTGGGGCTCTGTCAGTGGGGAGCGAAGGAGCTGGCCGAGTTAGGCTATTCCTTCTCCTCAATCCTACGGTATTATTATCCCGGTACTGAGTTGCAGAATGTGGCATTGACGAAAATGCCCCCGGTTCCGACTTCTTAGATGAATCTCTCTGAATTCGATTTTCCGTTCGACCCCACCCTGATCGCCTCCGAGCCGGTACTGCCTCGCCATGCAGCGCGCCTGCTGTGCCTTGATCCACGGACAGGGATTCTATCGCATCGACAGGTGGCCGATCTTCCGGAACTGTTGGCGCCGGGGGATTTGCTGGTGGTGAATGACACGAAGGTGTTGGCCGCTCGTCTGTCTGGACGTAAACAGCCGACGGGTACGGCTGTGGATGTGCTGTTCGTCAAAGACTGTGGCGATGCGGTTTGGGAGGTCATGCTCAAAGGTCATTTTCGCGTGGGGCAGACGATCCTCTTCGACGGGGATGCCAGCGCGACGGTGGTTCAACGCGATGAGACCGGTACGAAAATTCGAGTGGCGAGTCCGGTCCCGGTTGTCGATTTCCTGCGAGCCCACGGGCGTATGCCGCTTCCCCCCTATATCAAGCGCTCTGCTCAGCCGGAAGACCAAGTCTGGTATCAAACCTGCTTTGCGGATCGAGAGGGTGCAATCGCGGCTCCGACGGCCGGTCTGCACTTTACGCCCGAACTCATGGCTCGGTTGCGGGCTCGCGGAGTTGAGACCACCGCGGTGACGTTACATGTAGGGCTCGGGACTTTTAAGCCGGTGGTCGTCGAGCGTATTGAGGAACATCAGATGGGTGAGGAATGGTTTGAGGTGAGTGAGCGGACGGTCAGCGCAATTCTCAAAACAAAACATTCCGGAGGACGGGTGGTTGCGGTGGGAACCACGGTGGTCCGTGCGCTTGAATCAGCTGCGCAGCAGGCAGGGGGACTTCAGGCGGCCGTCGGTGAAAGTCGGCTGTTTATCTCGCCCGGATTTCACTTCAACGTGGTCGACGCCCTCATGACGAATTTTCACCTGCCTCGGACCACGCTTCTGATGCTCGTGTCCGCGCTGGCAGGTGTGGGGGCAATGCGAAATGCCTATGCCGAAGCGGTGAGGCACCGCTACCGCTTTTATAGTTACGGCGATGCGATGCTGATCCTCTGAGCAAGCGGTCTGGAGCGAGCGGCCTGTCTATGCGCGTTCAGTGTTACAGCAGTTCCCGATGAACTTTGACGGGGATTTTGCCTTTGAGCGACTCCTGAAACGCCATCAGCGCGCGCTGTTGCTTTTGGAAGAGCATATCTTCCAGTACGCGATCCTTTGCCGCGGTGGCTTTCGTGGGATCAGCGTCCGGTTGCCTGGTCATCAGTGCCTGTCCTTCAGAGATCTCCGACGGCGTGAGGGCAACCGCATCCCGGACAAACATTCTCGCTTTATTGCCGAGGATTTCCTTGGCCTGTGCCTCTTCAAAGACTTTCGGGGTGAGATGATTTGCGGCCAGGAGTCGTTGATAGAGCTCCGGATCGAACGCCCCGTTTTTTTGAAACTCAGGAACTCGCACGATCATTTCGCGTAGGTCTCCGTCGGATACGGTGATGCCCAGATCTTTTGCGGCCATCAGCCAGAGGCGGTTGTCGACGAGTTGTTCGATCACGAATTGCTTGATCGTTTCGTCCTTGAATTCCCCCGGCACTTTTTCTTTGTAGAAGCGGTACATGTTTTCGTAGGCGCGCCGAAACTCATCGCGCGTGACGGACAAATCGCCGACGGTGGCAACGGTGTTTCCCGGCTGGTCCCCGAATCCCCACCAGCCCATGGTAATCACAAAGGCAATGGCCAGGATGCCCATGATTGATTTTAAGAGCCAGGGATGGTTGTGCGATGCGTCGCGCATTACCTTGATCATGCAAATCCTCTCAGTCGCAAAATGGTTCGCGGATTGTACTTGGCGCTGGGGCTGAAGGCAAGATCATGAGCGGCCATTGACCGTGAATGGTCTGGTGAAGAGCGATGGGTTCGTGAGGGGGCATCGATGGACGCATCAGTCTCCAGATTCGACCACGTATTATCCCTATTGGTGCCTGCCATGGTCGTTTCGAAGAGAAATTGTGCACGTATGAGGAAAGAATGCTGTTTGTTTGTGCAAGTTGTTTGATTTTGTTATACTTTGCCATTAATTAGAAGGAGATTCCTTGATAGGGGTAGGGCCAGTTGCGAAGCTCATTGAAGGAGCAGTCTATCCCAAAGCGTACGTGCTCAATCGGTTTATTGCGAAGCTCATCGATGTGTTCATTGTCGTGGCCGCTGATGAGGTCGCGCCGCCGGTCGGGTTTCTTTCCGGACTGGCCTACATTCTGATTGCGGATGGATTTGCGGGTGGGAGAAGTATCGGGAAGCGGCTGGTTGGTTTGCAGACCATGCGTCTTGATGTGCGTGAGACGGCCGGATTTCGGGAATCGATTATTCGGAATGTGCCGTTCGGTTTAGCCCAACTGCTGTTTGCGGTGCCGTATGTCGGGTGGATCGGGTCTGTGGCAGTGTTGGCATTTGAGAGTGTCTTGATTGTAGGAAATGAGCATGGACGGCGCCTCGGTGACGAGGTTGCGCGTACTCAGGTACTGGACGCAGGACAGTTAGCGGTACCCGACTAAATTTATGAATAGCGAGGGACTCGCGTAGCGTGTAGCGAGTTCATGACGAAGGGAGAGTGCCGTGGGGTTCACGGGAGATGTGTTCGGATGGTTTTCCAACGATCTT